>JAAVXR010000087.1 GCA_022790755.1 Hespellia sp.
CTTGACCAGAAAGATTTGATTTTCTTTTTAACTCAAAAGTTTGGAAAGAATCAATATCAGGTAATTCTGCATTAAAATCATCTGCAAAAATTAGATTTACATTAGCATTATGGGGGTATCAAGACAGACAATTATGCAACTTGAACGAAATCGTTATAATCCCTCTATGCTGCTCGCATACAGTATAGCAAAAGTATTTGAAGTTACGATTGAAGATTTATTTGAATTTTATGAGGAACATTGAATGGTTGAACCGTTTATTTGAAAAACTCAGCTTGTCCAAGAATATACAGACAAGCTGAGTTCCTTACATTCCATATCTAAAATACAGTAAGTGGAACATTACCGCTGCTTCTCTGGGTACAGAAGAACTTGCTCATATGGAAATGATTTGTGCGATCGTACACCAACTGACACGTAACCTGACGCCAGAAGAACTGAAAGCTTCTGGATTTGATAAGTATTATGTGGATCATACCTTAGCATTATGGCCACAGGCAGCCAGCGGAGCTCCCTGGACTGCAACTTATTTCCAGTCAAAAGGAGATCCGATCACTGACTTGCATGAAGACTTAGCAGCAGAGCAAAAAGCTCGCACCACTTACGACAATATCCTGCGCCTCGTAAAAGATGCAGAGATCAGCGACCCTATTCGTTTCTTAAGACAACGGGAAGTCGTGCATTATCAGCGTTTCGGTGAATCTTTACGCATCGTACAGGATCATCTTGACAGCAACAACTTCTATGCATTTAATCCGGAATTTGATCCTCAGCCGGGATGTAACTGTAAATAACGCCATCATTAGAGAAGAAATCAAAAGGAACTGCTATTGCTTTTTTGTTCGGATATTTCCGATAGTAAAATTGCAAACAAGTAAAAAAAGTACCCGCCGCGCAAACGAAACAAAAACCGTTGCTCGGCGGGGTATAGACACGTTATAACGCATGACATGTTCCCTAATCTGGTTGTTTCATTAAAACGACTTCCACAACCTTTTCTGTATACTCTCCATTTTCTGCAGGCACTTGTATTGTCACTTCCACAGTCTCTCCTGCCTTATAATATTGAAGTTCTTTTTGAAGCGCCTCCATACTATCAATCGTAGTTCCATTTAAAGCAGTAATAATATTACCCTTTGTTATGCCTGCCTTCTCTGCCCCTGTTCCCTTGAGCGCCTCTGACACATAAACGCCAGCCGGCATGTTAAAACGCTGTGTCGTCTCTGCGGTTACATCCAGGCCTTGAATTCCAAGATATCCTTTTTCCGCATCCGCAACCTTCGTCTTTGTCTTTTGATTCATCAAATTGGTGATGATATCACTCACATCACTGATCGGTATCGCGTATCCCATACCTTCGACTTCATTCGCCGCTAATTTTGCAGAATTGATTCCGATCACTTGACCGTTCGCATTCAAAAGCGCTCCGCCGCTGTTTCCGGGATTGATCGCTGCGTCTGTCTGAATCAGTTTTACACTGTTGTCATCGCTGTCGCTTCCTGCAATCTGACGTTCCATCGCGCTGATGATACCTGTTGTGACAGACTGTCCATATCCAAGCGCATTTCCGATTGCAATGGCAGGCTCACCAACTTTCAATTCTGTTGAATCACCCAATGTCGCAATTGCGATAGAATCCATTGTCTCGTCGCTGATTGAATCGACGGGAACCGCAATGACCGCGATATCATTGGTAGAATCTGTCCCTTTAATATCAGCCTCCAAACTGGAGTTATCATGAAACGTTACCGTCAGTGTATCGCTTCCTTCCACCACATGATTATTCGTTACAATCAAAAGCTCAGAGTCATTTTGTGCGACGATAATTCCGGAACCAGAACTTTGCAGTTCTTGTGTGCCAATCTGTCCAAAGAAATTCTGCACCTGTTGAATACTCATATTTGTAATGGACACGACCGATGGCATAGCGTTTTCAACAATGGCAGAAACATCTGAAGTCACAGTGCCAGCCGAGGTCGTCAATGACGCAGTATTATTTTTTGCAGATTCTAACGTTTTTGTTTCTCTCAAGTTTCCTGTCAATCGGATTCCCAGTAACCGACTGCCGAATACATTTACAGAAAGAAAAGTTGCACTGGCAACGATTCCAAAAAGGATACCACAGCCGACCACCGTCAACAATTTCGGAATTCTTTTTTTTCGTTTCGGT
Source organism: Hespellia sp. (assembly GCA_022790755.1). Taxonomy (GTDB): domain Bacteria; phylum Bacillota; class Clostridia; order Lachnospirales; family Lachnospiraceae; genus Mediterraneibacter_A. Next base: position 2,171 of record JAAVXR010000087.1, read on the forward strand.
GGCCGCCCTCCTGTAGAATTTTGATCTGTATGATATCCCTGATAATAACCATTCGCATCCGTACTGCCCTGTTCATAATAGCTATACTGGTTCTCCATACTATATTCTCCTTCCGTTTCAGTCTTTATTTTCATATTCCCAATCATAATCGCAGATTGTGACAAAAATGTGTTTTATTGTTTAAAAAACTTTGAAACGGAAACACAATATTTATTCGACTGTAACAGATTTAGCCAGATTTCTCGGTTTATCCACATCACATCCACGCCCTACAGCAATATAATAACCAAACAACTGCAACGGAATCACTGCAAGAGAATTGGTAAAGTATTTATTGGTATTCGGTATATATATTACATAATCGGATGCACGTTCTACCTCATCATTACCTTCCTGAGTGACAGCCAGAACAAAGGCGCCTCTGGAACGCACTTCCACCATATTACTGAGCATTTTTTTATATAAATCTTCCTGCGTCAGTACCGCAGCCACCAAGGTTCCATCTTCTACCAGGGAAATTGTCCCATGCTTCAATTCTCCCGCGGCATATGCCTCGGAATGAATGTAAGAAATCTCTTTTAATTTTAAAGAACCTTCCATAGAAATCGCATAATCAATTCCACGGCCAATAAAGAAAATATCTTTTGCTGCCAGATAACGGTTTGCAAATTTCTGAATTCTCTCCTTGTGACTCAAAAGCAACTCTACCTGATCCGGAATCTTCTTTAAGTCCTCCACCAGATTCAGCATCTTTTCATCCGTTATTCTTCCAAGCACCTGTGCAAATTTCATAGAAAGCAGATACATAGAAACCAACTGACAAGAATATGCTTTCGTTGTAGCCACCGCAATCTCCGGTCCAGCCCATGTATACATTACACTATCTGCCTCTCTTGCAATGGAGCTACCCACAACATTCACAATTCCGAGTACCTTTGCACCTTTTCCTTTTGCCTCCCGCAACGCGGCCAAAGAATCTGCCGTCTCCCCAGACTGACTGATAATGATAACCAGAGTGTCCTCACCGACAATCGGATTCCGATATCGGAACTCGGAAGCCATCTCCACTTCCACAGGGATTCTCGCAAGATCTTCCATCACATACTTCCCGGTAATTCCCGCATGATAAGCAGACCCACAGGCTACCACAAATATCTTGCGGATGCCGCGAATCATTTCGTCCGACAGCCCAAGCTCTTCAATCTCGATCTTTCCATCTTTGATTCTCGGAGAAATCGTATCCGCAATTGCCTTCGGCTGATCGTACATTTCCTTTAACATGAAATGCTCATATCCACCTTTCTCGGCGGCATTGACATCCCAATCAATTCTGACAGATTCCTTATGCACAATCTCTTCATCCACATTAAAAATCTCAATGTCTTCTTCTGTCAGGCAGACAATCTCTTCGTTCTCGATAAAATATACATCTCTAGTGTATTTCAATACTGCAGGGACATCCGATGCGATGATATTTCCACTTTTTGCTTTTCCTACAATCAACGGAGAATCTTTGCGCACTGCGTATAATTGATGTGGATGATCATTGAAAATAATTCCCAGTGCATAGGAACCTTCCATGCGATGCATCACTTTTATAATTGTCTGCAGCGGATTTCCGTTATAATAGTAATCCAACATCTGTGTTACCACTTCGGTATCCGTCTCTGAAACAAATTCATATCCTTTTTCAATCAGCCGATTCTTCAGCTTGAGGTAATTTTCAATAATCCCATTGTGAACAACCACAATCGAATTTTCTTTATTCATATGAGGATGCGCATTTACATCGGAAGGCTCACCATGGGTTGCCCAGCGAGTATGCCCGATTCCTAAAGTACCCGGAAGCGTTTCTCCATTATGTGTCAACTCTCCAACTACCTTCAGTCTTCCTTTTGCCTTCGTCATTTTAATTTTACCATCCTGACAAACGGCAATTCCGGCAGAATCATATCCCCTGTATTCCAACTTTTCAAGTCCGTCCAGAAGAATAGGCGCCGCCTGTTCATTTCCAACATATCCAACAATTCCACACATATTACTTATACTCCTTTCCATATCTGTTTATCTCATAGGCAATTGCAATACCAATAAACTTTTTGAATATATTATCGGAATATTCTCACAGCTTAGAATTTCACAGTCGCCTAACATTTTACCTTATGTTTGCATTTCCTATTTCATTCATTCTTCTACACCCATAAAACATCCAAATGCTATTGTATTCCGGGATAAAACGATCAAGTTTCTTAAAACATAAAGAATTACCGATAATAAGAATTTGATAACGCCTCTCTTCTCACTTCTCTTCCCGACTTATAAAAAATCCGCTCTGCAGCCGCCGAATTTCTTCCTGTATACCATGAATTTACCGTCACATTATCAAACCATCCTGGATCTTGTCCCCAAAATTCTGCATGCAATATTCTTCCATCTGTATAAGTCACCAATGTCACCGGGAAAGAAAAATCGTTTCGGAATTTGAAATCTGAAGTTCCCCAGCTCACCATAGCATCCTGACCAATCGGTACATACGTCGAAGGAACACTGTGATTCCGGCGCTCTACAATCGCCATTCCGGCACGTAAGGCCGCACCATAGAGTGTCGTCGATGCCTGGCAGATGCCTCCGCCATATCCAATTCCACCGACAACACCGCCCGGCATATAACCCTGGGCAGCGCCACATGGACCCGCAACTCCGAAAAATGACACCGTTTGTCCTGGCTGAATCACCAGTCCGTTAAACTCGGATAGAGCTCTGGACATGTTATATAATGATGCCTCTGTGTTTGTGCAAGTTGTAGTAAACTCAGCGATCTTTTTCCGGGAAGGCTTTTTTTCATTTTTGAAGAAATCTGTATTTTCTCCTGGAGCCGGCGCCGTTTTTGGCACAATGCTTACCTGTAGCGCTTCCAACCTGTACGCACAGTCGGTTGTACCCGCGGATTGCCCGTTCTTTGCCCAGCCGAGCCATCCATATGCCTGCACATGTGCACGATAGTATACATCACAGTATTGTTCTAATTCTCCAGTCAAAGAGATCTGAATCGCCTCCAGACGCTTTCCCTGTCCCGGGGCGCCTGCCACGGCCCCATCTGAGAGAACACCCTGCCAGCCGGTACTCTGCATAAAAGCTTTATATACGATTCCACCGGAATACAGATCTGCACTGTTCCCCGCCATTCCCGATGCAATCTGCATTTTCAAAGCTTCAATTGTTTTACTCTGTCCTGTCACTCCAACGATTCCGTTATTTCCTGTCTCTGACTGCCAGCCTTCATCTTTCAGTGAAACAGAATAATTCAAGGCACCAATCTTTCCGATATCCAGACAAGAACGCATATTTTGTACGGGTGCATCCGGACTTCCTTTTTGCACTACTTTTACTTCGAAAGATTCAATAGATTTGTAGTAGCCAACGGTTCCCGCAATCTCTCCATTTTTGGCCCAGCCAAGTGTCCCCCACTTTGCAGAATGTACACGATAATACACATCATACTGTTCCGCAAGAGCTCCGGTCAGCCGAATCTGGAGCGCTTCCAGACGTTTTCCCTGTCCTGTAGTTCCGGCAATTTCACCGTTCTGTTTCCAACCCATCCAGCCACGACTCTGTGAGTGCGCCTGATATTCCACCGTACCGGCAATCTCCTGACCTGCATCATCCTTTGGATTTGCCAGATACATACGAAACGCTTCCATTCGCTTCGCCTGTCCCTGGGTTCCACTCATTTCCCCGTCAGCTACAGCATCCATCCAGCCATAACTTTGTACATGCGAGTCATACGTCAACGTTCCTTTTTCTGTCGGGGATAGAAAACTACGCCCTTCCTGCTGTGGCGCATCTGCACTCCCCTTTTCGACCAGACGAATGGTGATTGCCTCAATGGATCTGGCATAGCCTGCGGTTCCTGCCCGTTCTCCGTTCTTTGCCCAGCCCATATCTCCAAACCTGGAGCAATGTACCTGATAATAAATATCATATTTTTCTGCCAGTTCTCCCGTCAGGCGGAGCTGAATAGCTTCCAGACGTTTCTTCTCTGAGACGGTACCGGAAATTTCTCCATCTCGTTTCCAGCCCTGCCAACCAATACTCTGACAATGCGCCTGATATTCAATCGCTCCGGCCACCTGTTCTTCTTTTACTTCTTCTGGGTGTTCCGGATCAATTGTCTTTGCAATCACTTTTATTGCAAGGGCTTCCATCCGCTTGCCTTTTCCCATTGTACCGGCCGTCTCACCTTCTATTTTCCATTCTTGCCATCCAATGCTTTGACAGTGTGCCCGATACTGCAAAGAATAAACTGGTTCCAAAATGGCATCTTCCGTCTGCTGTATATCCGTTTCCGGAATTTCTTCTAGTTGATCTGAATCCGGAGTCGCATTCGTCCCAGACCCTGGCTGCTCTTCTACCACTCCTCCCGGAGTATCCTCTACATTCTGCCCGTCATCTGATCCCATATCATCTCCGGAATCCTGGGTTGCATCTGATCCCGGAACAGAATCTACCACTTCTGGATTATTCTCAGTATTCTGAATACCTTCCTCTACACCGCCTCCGAGACTCGTATCACCATCCAATGGTTCTTCTGCATAAACCAAAAAGGATTGACCAATCAGCAACAAAGCCATTCCAACTGCCGCTATTCGTGTCAAGATTTTTCTCTGTTTTCTCACTCTTTCTAGCCCTCCAACACATCAATCATCCAAATTGATGAAATCCAATGAAAACGTTTCTTCTTGTCCACCCTTTTTCTGGATGTCTACTGGACGTGTATCTCCCGAAAGCCCATCGTCGTATTCGTCATCGCTGTATTCGTCATCGTACTCATCTTCATACTCGTCGTCGCTGTATTCGTCGTCGTACTCGTCATCTTCATACTCGTCGTCGCCGTATTCATCATCGTACTCGTCATCTTCATACTCGTCGTCGCTGTATTCGTCATCTTCATACTCGTCGTCGCTGTATTCGTCATCTTCATACTCGTCGTCGCTGTATTCGTCATCGTACTCGTCGTCATCATACTCGTCATCGCTGTATTCGTCGTCGTACTCGTCATCTTCATACTCGTCGTCGCCGTATTCATCATCATCACTTCCCTGATGTCCCACAAACTGACTGCGTGATTTTTTCTGAACAGCCGGACCGCCGTAATCGTCCGGGTTACCATTCATATCATTGTATACATCGTCCAGTTCTTCATTACGATGATGTAACTTTGTACTCAATACAATAATTAAAATAAGCAGGATTAAAATAATCCCCCAAACAACAGCAAGTATAATAGGAAGATGCGCATCAATCAAATCCTGTAGCTTATCCAACCATGTTTTAGAAGTAGTCTCTGAATTCGTCTTTGCCGGCATAATAAACCGCTGATACGTCCCCTCTGTTGTATCATACTGATAATATCCTTTTATTCCATCGCTGCTCAATGCATATATCAGGAAATAATCCGTTTCTTCGGTATTCTGCCACGCCGAGAACTCTTTTCCATTTATATTTGAAGTAGTCTCCTGATATTTAGATGGCAATCCTTCCGTATCCTCATGGTCCATTAACATGATCATGACTGTATCCGAAATATCCACCAACTCCGTCTCATAAAAAGATGCATCGTCCGCATTATATAGGAAATAATCAGAATCTCCTTCTGCATTCGTCAGATAAAACATGTATTGCCCAGAGCTCTGCTGTTGCATTGCTTTATGAGCAGAGCCCTCCAATTGTATTTCACTTGCCGTAAAACCAGCTGGAATGATCGCTTCCGAGAAATTTTCATTAACGGTATATTCCACTCCCTCAACCTGCACCTTAAGACCATCCGCCGAGGCCGGACCTCCTGTTGACGAAGTAGTCGTTCCATCTCCAGCTTCGATTGTAACCGTAGAATTCCCCGTTGATAGAGAAAGTGTTTCATCCGAATATAAATAAGCCGTATAATTCTCTACTTCAATCGTAGTCGTCCCTTCCTTTAACGCCTGAAACACCATCGTATAATCCAATTCCGACTGGCTGCCGTTTCCCGTGGCCGACAGACTGACCGTACCATTGCCGCCAGTGGCATTTTCACCACTTTTAAACTCCAAAAAGGCAGGGTCATATTTTACATTGACATTTCCGTCCCCGACCGCTGAGCCATCCGTAATGATCTTAACTTTTACAGTTACCTCCTCCCCGGCTTTTGCCGTCGGATCTGAAAACTGCAAAGTCCCATCAGCCGCATGTGATATAAAGACAGAACAAAACACCAACAAACACACTGACACTATTATCGTACTTATTTTCTTCAATTTCTTCATGCGTTCATCCTCTTTTAACACTTACTTATCCATAGATAACTTCAACTTTCATTCTATCACTCATAATCATCGGTATCGTCATAATCGTAGTCACCGCTGTCATCAGAATTATCATAGTCACTATTATAATCATTGCTATCATAAGAATCATCATAATCATTGTAATCACTATAATCATCATTATAATAACTATCATCATAATAGGAGCTACTGCCAGAATCATAGTCTGTCGAACCACCGGAAAGTGACGTTGCCTTACTTGTAATTTCTGAACTGATTGACATCACAGTGGAGGATGGTGAATACCCATCGTCTCCAAAGAGAAATTTATGTAATGCGATCACATTACTCTCCAGTGTCTGTGGTATGACTGTACTCCCAATTCCAGTCAAGGTATCTGTCGTATTCTCTTCCGGAAATCCCTGTTGATCTGCGATCTTATAATTCATCGCGTCTTTCGCGTAAGCCAGAATTTCCGTCATCGTAAAGTTTGTCTGAATCTTCGGAAACACCTCGTCAATAATCTTGTTGATTGTACGAAGATTCGATGACTGTGCTTTTTCCACAATCTTTTCGATCACCGTTCTTTGACGCTCTGCCCGCTTAAAATCTCCACCTGCTGTGTATCGAATTCTCGCATAAGCCGTTGCCAACACTCCGTTCAGTGTCTGGAGTCCCGGTCCTGTAATTTCCGGACTTTCCACGCCCGTATTATTTGTCACATCCCAGGAATAAGCATTTACATATTGCACTTCTTCCTCTGTAACATCAATCTCCACTCCTCCCAGTGCATCAATCACATCCACCAGTGCGGAAAAATCTACTGTGACATAATATTTAATATCCAAATCCAGATTCTTGTTCAACATGGCAACAGCCTGCGTCGGGCCGCCAAACGCATAAGCTGCATTTGCCTTGGTATAACTCCCGTCATCCTGTTGCAACATCGTATCCCGGAAAACAGAAGACATTCTGATCTCTTTCGTCTCCCGATTCAGACTTGCTATAATAATCGTATCACTCCGTGAACCCAGCGATGGGTCCGTGGCTCTCGTATCCAAACCGAAAAGAGCGACATTCAAATATCCCGTTTCATCGTGCTCTATTTCTTCCGAAATACTGAGGGAATCCGCATCCAATTCTACGATATCAATCTTGTTCATTTTACTGGCAATGATTCCAATTCCCGCCGTAATCAACAGAATCAGCGTACCTCCCAGAATCGCCGCAATCTTTTTCCCCACGGACCAGGATGCAAAACCGCCTCTTTTCCTTCGGCCTCTGCGCGGAGGATTTCCCGGCCGGGGTCTCTTTGTAGAACTCTTCTTATATGAGGTATTTCTTCTGTCCGCCTGACGTGTTTTTCTATTCGAATATTGAGACGCTCTTACAGGTGCCTGCCGGATTCTTCCTTCCGGGGATCGGCCTGTCCTTCTATTTGCCATAGTATCTCCCTTTCAAATCTATTCCACCTTTTTAACATACATATTATATCTTACAATACTGTTACAAAAACTGCAATGAAAAATACATGAATTTTACACTTTTGAGATGTAATATTGAAACGATTTTTAAGGAACTTCCCAATAATACGGACTCATGGTACATCTTTTAATCAGCCATCGAGGCAATTTTCGAAAATTTCTACCCATTCGATATCCCATATATTTCGCCGTGCTCTGGAATAGAAAAGGAATGATCATCCACGCTCTATGACTTTTTATCAGATATAAAAGCGTACTTTTCACCATTTTAATTCCTTCATCCTCGGATCGAATTCCTTCAAAGATTTCCGGGTGCTCCGCCTGAGACACCGCCAGATCAAAATTCCTGTGAAATTGTTGGCGGCAATTGTAGTTATGTGAGTGTATCACCTCTGCATCTGCCACATAAGCAATCCGATAACCCGACTGAATAATCTTTCCCGCGAGAATCATATCCTCATTAAAAATTGTTTTTTCCTCAAAGCCCCCCAGTGAATCGTAGATATCTTTCCGATACGCAGCACATACATTTGAACAAAAATAAGTTTTTATCCCTAGTTTTGGTATATCCTCTGACGATTTTATCATACTTTTTCTGGGATAGTTAAAAGAGCGAATATAACGTTCTGTCAGATTACAATTCTTTGCCGGGAGCTGCCTTGCATATGCCACCCCTATTTTCTCCTTCTCAAACGCCTTCAACAAATTTTCAATCATTCCCGCATTCGCAGGCATTGCATCCTGCGTCATGTAAATCAAAACATCTGCAAAGGACATATCCGCTGCCAGTGCCCTGGTCCCACCATGATTAAAAGCTTCCCGCTCAATCCTGGTGATCCGTAGCTTTGAACTCTCCCCCGAAAGGTTGTCAGGAAATACAGAACTCCTGGTATCCATAATATGAATACTGTCCGGTGGACAGGTTTGCTTTTCTAACCTTCGGACCAATTCTATCAACTGTTCACCTGGTCGGTACGTCGGAATAATCACTTCCACAGTTGGCCGGTTCATATACATCCAGCTCCTTTCAATATGCATTCTTATTGACAAACCCTTTAAAAAATGTCAAAAAAATAATTTTAAAGTCCAATCCTAAGGTCCAATTCTCAATATAGTATAAATCGTGGTCGATTCTTTTTCGAATCGAAGTATCGCCTCTATAGCCATTCACCTGCGCCCATCCGGTCAGTCCAGGTCTGACTTGATGCTTAATCATGTATCTTGGAATTTCTTCTTTAAATTTTTCTACAAATTGTGGTCGTTCCGGTCTTGGACCCACCAGACTCATATCTCCTCGGATGACATTAAACAACTGTGGAAGCTCATCAATACTCGTTTTACGTATAAATTTCCCCACATTCGTCACACGTGGATCGTCCTTCACCGTCCACTTATTCTTTTCCTGTTTTTCATCCTGCACAATCATAGAGCGAAATTTATACATAGCAAACGGTTTATTCTGAAGACCAACTCGAATTTGTTTGTAAATCAATGGTCCAGGAGAAGTGATCTTAATGGCAATACAGGTCGCCAACATAACCGGGGAAAATAAAATGATAGCCACTACTGCTCCAAAAAGGTCCACCACCCTTTTTAATGTACGATTCAGCAAATTATTCAACGGCACATGTCTAATATTCACCACCGGAAGTCCCAAAATATCCTCCGTATAAGGCTTTGTAGGAATAATATTATTATAGTCCGGAATAAACTTTGTATGCACACCGGATTTTTCACACATATTTACAATATATCCCAGTTTATGATATTCCTCCAGCCCAAGTGTAATCGCAATCTCATCCACCCGATTCTGTGGAAGTATAATCAAGAGATTCTCTATACTTCCAATCACTTTTACCCCTTTGTATTCTGTTCCGCGTGGCTGGTAATCATCCAATATTCCCCGGACAGAATATCCCCACTCCGGGTTCGCTACAATTCTGTCTATATATTGTTCTGCCGCACGGCTATAGCCTACCAACAGCATATGTTTTTGATTATACCCTCGTCTCCGGATATTTCTGAGAACCATTCGGATCACATTTCTCATAAAAACTTCCAAAAAAATGTTAATCCAGAAAAATACAAAGATCATGGTTCTGGAATAGTCAGGCTGTTTTGTCACATATAAAATGACGACAAGTCCCATCAGTCCGATTGTATTTGCCTGAAATATATGCCACGCCTCAAGACGACGGCCCTGTACCCGTTTCGAAGTATACAACTGGAAAATGCCATAAAGAATCAGATATCCTGGTATAATATAAAACAAAGCTTCTGCATATTCCTGCGGGGACAAGTATCCGGAATCCACCTTAAATATCCCGGAACGAAAACGTATATACCAAGATAATGCATAAGATATGACTATGATCAACGCATCTAAAATCACATGCGCTCTATTCAAATATTTTTGATTATCTTTTATCATTTAGCTTCACC
>JAAVXR010000088.1 GCA_022790755.1 Hespellia sp.
GAAAGAGAAACTTGATAAATCAATGCGAGAAGCTGGGATACCGCATTCTGTGGAAAGAGTAGTAGATTTTTGTATACAGGATTATGAGTAAAAAATAATCAGGTAGTTATTATATTTGAAAATTCGAAAGAAGGGAAAGAAGACTGCAATATACAAGGTATCTGTGACAGATTTTTCAACTTGACAATAATTTATCTCCAATTTTACCCTGACTTAGCAATAATTTACCACACGCCCCACGAAGTTATGCGGGTTTCAGCGATTTTCACTCAAAAAAAGTGAAAAAAGTTTGTGACAATAACTTGACACACGCGGGGTATGGGGCATTGTGTGTCGAGAATAGTCTGCCGAGGTAGAATGGAATCCTTTTTGGTTTCATGCAAGGTGTATATTTACGGCAGAGAAGAGCATACTATGCAGCAAAAAGGTCTGTCTTGATGAACACCTCCATGGTGTGAAGTTTGTAGATAGATGGATGAGAATAGGGAAACAGGGGTAACGAAGGTATATGAAGACATTTGACGAATTATATCGGGAGCTTTTAAAAAAGAATATGACTGAGGATGAATCGCTGCCGGAAGAATATGACCCATATCATCTTGATTGTCTGCTCCATCCTAAGGAGTATGCGGCAGTCTTGAAGGTGGAAGAGTGCGAACAGTGTGCGTATGATAGAGCATGTCAAAATAGTTGCCTCTTTGATGCGATCGAGTGGACAGACGACGGAAAACTGGAGATTAACCCGGAGCTTTGTGTCGGTTGTGAGGCATGTATCGAAGTATGTCAGAGTGGGCGCTTGACCGCTGGAAGAGATGTGCTTCCGACCATGAAAGCAGTGCGGGAGGCAAAGGGACCGGTCTATATGATGGTGGCACCAGCATTTCTGGGGCAATTTGGAGAGGCGGTGACGCCCGGGAAGCTGCGGACGGCATTCAAGGCTCTGGGGTTTACCGGAATGGTGGAAGTTGCTTTGTTTGCCGATATCCTGACGCTGAAGGAAGCGTTGGAATTCGACAAGCATGTGCAGAGTCAGGAAGACTTTCAGTTGACTAGCTGCTGCTGTCCGGTCTGGATTGCTATGATTCGCAAGATATATCATGAATTGGTGCCGCATGTTCCGGGGACTGTTTCACCTATGATTGCATGCGGCCGTATAATCAAAAGGATTTATCCAGATGCGCTTACTGTATTTGCGGGACCTTGCCTTGCAAAGAAGCAGGAAGCGAGAGAACCGGATATTGCGGATGCGGTGGACTATGTGTTGACATTTCAGGAAATCAAAGATATCTTCGAAGCGGCGGATATCCACCCGGAAGAACTTAAGGATGCCGGGAAGGAGCATGCCTCCAAGGCAGGCAGGCTCTATGCGAGAACCGGCGGAGTGAGTCAGGCCGTATCAGAGATGGTGGACCAGCTGTGTCCGGAACGCAGTATTCATGTTCATTCGGAGCAGGCGGACGGGCCAAAGGCGTGTATGGAGATGATTCGGAGGATTAAAGAAGGAAAAACAGATGCCAATTTCTTTGAGGGAATGGGATGTGTCGGCGGGTGTGTCGGCGGACCGAAAGCGATTCTTGGTGCAGATGAAGGAAGAACGTATGTGGATGCTTATGCTAACAGCACAAGATTTCGTACGCCGCTTGAAAATCCCTATGTTCGGAAGATATTGGAAGAGCTGGGACTTAGTACGATTGAAGAGCTGTTGGAGGATGAAAGCCTGATTACGCGAGATTTTTCAGCGTGAAATGAAAAATAGAGGTGAAAGTTCCCCTTTTAGAAAGAGTGCAGAAAGTTATAATTTTTTTCAGATTGTATAGTTCCCCCGTAAAATCACGATCAGAATTGGTATATTTTCTACTTGAATAAAAGAAAACATTGGGATTATAATGTTTTGAGAAATTTACTATGCAGGCGCATATAGGTTTAATGGATTGAAAATTCTTTCACAAGAACGTTTCGATAGAATTTCTGATATGATATTTGCATAGATATGGTAGGATGATAGATCGGGACGCTCTTTGATAAAGAGGGGGATGTTATGTTAAAGAAATGTATGGTTTGTATCGGCAGTCTCCTTGCTGTGTTGGTTTGCTGTCCGTTGACGGTATTTGCAGCGGAAGGGGATGTTGCTGCGAAGCCGATACCCCTGTGGCTCTGTATCCCATTTGCAGGGCTATTATTTTGTATCGCAGTGCTTCCTCTGATAAGAGCTGAGTGGTGGGAATCCCACCGGCCGTTGGTTGTTATCGGATGGTCGTTTTTATTTATTTTGCCTTTTGGCTTTCTGTATGGAGCGGGAACTGCGTTGGAGACGGTACTGGAATGTCTGATTAATGATTACCTGACATTTATTGTATTGCTGTTCGGGCTCTTCTGTGTGGCCGGAAATATCACGATGGAAGGGGATCTCGCCGGCTCACCCAGGGTGAATATTATCCTGTTGACAATCGGCACCTTGTTGTCAAGTTGGATTGGTACGACAGGAGCAAGTATGCTGATGGTCCGGCCGGTCATAAAGATGAATGCGTGGCGCCGGAATCGGGCACATATCCTGGTGTTCTTTATCTTCCTGGTATCCAATATCGGAGGATGTTTGACACCGATTGGAGACCCGCCGCTTTTGATGGGATTCTCAAGAGGAATTCCTTTCTTCTGGAGCTTACATTTGTTGCCGGTCATGTTGTTTAATATGGTGGTACTGTTGTTTATCTTTTATTGGATTGACAGAAAGAGGTATTGTCGAGATATGGCAAGAGGGCGAAAGCCGGATATCAGTAAGCCGGGAACGAAGATCCAGATCCGCGGACTGCACAATTTGATTTTCCTGGCAATGATTGTGGCGGCGGTAGTGTTAAGCGGGATCTTGCCAGATCAGCCGATCTTCCGAGATGTGGAGGGGAATATTAAGGGAATTCATATTTTCGGGGAAGTAGTGTTCAGTATTCCAGCGCTCATCGAGATTGCGGTGATACTGCTCGCCGCATTTCTATCGTTTCGGACAACTGACCCGATTATTCGCAAAAAGAACCATTTTACCTGGGGTGCGATACAGGAAGTCGGGATATTATTTATTGGAATCTTTATTACGATGCAACCTGCATTGGCGATCCTGAAGGGGATGGGGGCGGATTTGGGAATTACGCAGCCTTATCAGATGTTCTGGACGACGGGGGTGCTCTCCAGTTTCCTTGATAATACGCCGACCTATCTGGTGTTTCTTACGACAGCCGGAGCCACAGGATTTTCTGAAGGGTTGTCCACGGCACTTGGTATGGTGCCGGTAAAGATGTTGATGGCGATATCTTGCGGAGCGGTGTTTATGGGAGCAAATACCTATATCGGAAATGCACCAAATTTTATGGTAAAAGCAATTGCAGATGAAAATGGTATCCATATGCCATCATTTTTTCGCTATATCGGATGGTCATTTATGATTTTGATACCAGTATTCTTGCTGGATACGTTCATATTTTTCAGGTAAGGAGGAGCTTTCAGATGGCAAATAAAGAGAAAAATTTAAGAGAGCTTGCCGGACGCATCTATAATCTGGATGAAGAGGTTTACAAAGAGCTGGGTTCCTCTCTGGGACGCGTATTTAATGGGGAAAGAGAACACTGCATCGAGGAGACGGTTCGCATGATGAATGAGCGGAACCAGGCTCATATTCTGCGAAATGAGTTGGCATTGATCAGCAATATGGCGCGTACGATTCCCGATCCAAATTGTCGGAAACGAATCATGAGTAAATATAATAAGATACTGAGAGAGGTGGAGGATCTTCCCACCAGTTTTATCAAGGGAGATATCCTGGATCAGAAAATGGCTCAGCTGAATTCGTTGCATTTAAGCAATCGTTTTGCCAAGAGTGATCATTTGATCATCTGTATCGGTCGGACATATGGTTGTGGTGGGAGCGAGATAGGCTTTACGCTGGCGGATAAGCTGAAGATTAATTATTATGATGTGGAAATCTTTGATGAAGTTTTGAAACGTTTGGAAGCGGAGCGGACCAGTGTGCGTGATCGGGGCGGCTACCCTTATCAGAAAGGCGGAAAAGATAACCGTCAATATCTGAATGAAGTTCCCGCATTCACGCCGGCGCCAAGATCGACCTTAAAAGAAAAATTGCGGGAATTTAACCGATATCATGGTCTTCCGAAGAAAGACGCCGTATTCTTTAACCAGAGCGATCTTCTGTGCGACATGGCGAAAAGCGAAGGTTTTGTGGTGATGGGTCGATGTGCGGACGCGATCTTGACTAACAATCGAATTCCGCACATTAGCATCTTTATCACAGCGCCGTTAGAGAAGCGGATAGAGCGCGTGATGGAAGTGCGCGGGGTTGAGAATGAGAAAAAGGCACGCCATCTGTTGACGAAATTGGATAAGGAACATGTAAAATATTATAAGTACTATACCGGACGCAGGTGGGGAAAGGCCGGAAATTATGATCTCTGTATCAACAGTGCAAGTTATGGAATTCAAGGATCTGTAGATCTAATTTTGCGGATGATTAAGCGAGAAGAGTAAAAAATATTATTGGAATTCCATGGATGATGATTTAGTAGCAGGAAAAAGGATTGTTTTGTTCCTTCCCTTCGCTATTATCAATGCGCCGGACATACTCATACATTCGTGTATAGCCTTCGGCTTGATTGGCATCATACTGAACGTCCGTCGGGAAGAGTGCGATATATTTTTTGTTTTCGCTCAATCCAGCAATTGCATAGTTCGGATCATCTTCATAACTGTTGTCACCCCAGTCGTAGGCTTGAATCGTCACAAGATGTCCGCCGAATCCGGCTTCATATGCGGGTACATAGTATAGTTCAATAGCAGTGTTATTCATGACGCGGTAGGCCCAGTCACCATCTGCCGGAAGATACAGTGTGAAATGCTTGGATTCCAGACATGCCTGGCCTTCGCTGTTATAAACGCCCAGCCCCTCTGCAATATGATAAGTACTGTCTGTTGATTCGGGATTCATCGCGGCATTGTTTGCTGTTTGGTCATTTTGGGAGACAGGAGCAGAATTTTCCAGGGCTTCGTTCTTGTGAAGTTTAAAAGATTCACCGTTGTCGAGATGTATCCAGTATACATAATCTGAATATACATAATACATTGTTGCATGATCCATGTAGCCGTAGGAGTGATCCGGAAGATCGTACTCGACCTCGATCAAAGTCTCCGCACCTGTATCCAGATCGTAGCGATAAATCTTGAAATCTTCGGATTCATAGTAAATAAAATCCTCGGTTACCCAGATTTCGTGATAAGGGGAGAGCGTGTTTTCGAAAGAAATATCGTTCACGGTATCTGTTTTTGGGGTGTATTCATAGACGAAATGATCTTCTTTTCCGGTCATGATAAAAGCGCGGTTCTGGTAGAAGAAAATTCCGCCGGTGCAATCCAGTTCATGAAGCGTCTTTCTCTCGGTTCCATCCAAAGAAACGAGGAGTAAATCACCGTCTGTATTCAGACAATAAATCCCTTCGGATGTCACTTGATAGTGTTCTATATTTTCTTCTAATTTTTTGGTTTCTCCACCTTGTTCCGATATCCGGTACAGATAAGTTCCATATGTAAAATAGATATTCCCATCGTATATCTCAAAATCTTCATTGCTGAACGAGTGGTCGTCGAGAACTTGTGCTCCGCTTTGTTCCTGCTCCGTTTCGTCTAGCGGAAGGCATAGCAGGCCATCCGCTGTCGTTAGATACATGGAGGTACCGTCGATTGCAATGCTGTAAATAGTGGTATCAAATTCTCCCTCAGAAACAAAATCGTAGAGATCATTCTCTTCATTCAATAGTGCACTACATAATTTTTGATCGTAGCCCCAAAAAGCCACCCCTTTCTGTAGAATGAGTTCGGATGCGTGGATAACACCTTCTTTATAATCTTTGTTTTCATTCTGTTCTTTGCCTTCTGTCTTTGCTGTAGTCTCCTTTTGATCTGTTGGAGCTTTTGATTTTCCACAGGCCATAAGGCAGGTGACCAAAATGCAGACGAATAAGTTGCATGTCCATTTTTTCATAAAAGCGTTTCCTTCCGTAATTAAGAAAATGTTTGCTATTCTGTTTTTATTATACTTGATTTCTGTGTATATGGAATTTACTTCCCGAAAAACTGCGGATGATTTCAAATAAATTCCACTGAAAAGTGGTGAATCTGAATTAAAACTGTAACAACATTGAGATGCCATAGATAAGAAAAAGCAGCCCCACTAAAATAGTAATTACGGTGCTTATCTTGATTTCTTTAGTCAAAATAAAGACTGCTGGATGTCTGGAATCAATATATAGTATACACAGAGCCTATTATCATATTATAAGGTATCGTTTGAGTTGTCTGCTCGCGATAAAGGTCTCCGTTATATGTGTACTCAAATACCGGAGATTGTATAGAAACACCGTTATTTCCATAATAAGTATTGTATCCACAGTACACACCTTCTACCTTTTCTTTGCACCGGATTAAAGTATAAATGTCATTTAAACCAAATAAAATAAATAAGAGACCAAATATAACTGCACCCATGGGATAAACGAATGTCTCTCCACATGGTAAAACGATAGATAAAATCGAAATCGTGCCGAATCCAATGAAAGAAACAAATATAAGCAAGCAAATATGGGGCATAACTTTGTAACGTTTCTTTCGTATGATCTCTAAAGATGCTATGGCAAATAGCACTGTTAAGATATAAATAATAATTGTCATTTTAGTATCTCCTCCCGGACTCTGAATCGAATATAGTATTTACTGACATTTTTCCCGTTTCGTGTCTTCCGGTATAAATCGCAAGTCTCACCTGGAGCGTTTTTTTCCGGGGGCAGTATTTGAATCAGCTTGCTTTGGCTAATTTCATCCAAGGCAACTTTGATTGTGCGTTTTTCAAAGGCGAAACGGTCGAAGACTCTTTCGCCGCTTTTCCATCTCATGTAATCATCTATGGTAAGGTCAAAAAGTGTTTTTAATTGTCGCGTTCCAAAATCCACTTCTGTTATGCCTGTAATTTTTGCGCCTTTTACATATTTCTGCATTGTTCTAAGGGCAATATACAAATAGATGCTGTACTTAGAATGGAATCCCAGGATATCGGGAATCCAATAAGTTACATATTGTTTGCTTGGAATCAAATCGCTGAAATGCTGTAAAAAGTGGGAGTTCAATGTAATAGAAACATAAGTTTTATTTACATGAAAATCAGTCAGTAAGAATTCCTTACAATATTGATTTTTATAATAGGAGGAAGGAAGTCTTATTTTGGCGCTTCTCATTTCTTTCAATTGTCTTCGGATATAAGATGCAAAACTTGATGCATTCTTGTCTTTTCTTCCCAGTCTTTTTTTCAGTTCTTCATTTTCCACGGTTATGACTGGAGAGTTATTAGGAACTCTCCAATTCATATGTTCCAATAAAAGAAAGAAAAGTTTCATCTGGACACAGCTCCATTTTGGAAAAACTTTTACGAAATCTCTGGATACAGCCGCCAGATTTTGTGACTGGAACATGGTGTAAGGGGATTGAAAGTCATCCATATCTCTATCATACTCTCTTTCTTTTGCTTCTTTTTCCCTTTCAGTATATCAAAAATGTCGTCCGATAACCATAACTAAAACCTAATAAAACTAAAATAAAATATAAAAAATAAAAGACAGGCTACACCGTTTGGCAAAGGGAGAGTCCAGCGATTCTAGATATGATGTTTTCCTTATCAAATCAATGGCCAAGATGCAGATATATGATTATTTGTCATTATATCCTGAGGAGTGGAATCAGCTGATGGATATTCTTCAGATACCATTCGACGAAGGAAAGAAGTTAACGTATGTTGAAGTTGCGGTTCGGTTGCAGGAACTATATCGTGCACATGACAGACAGCGTTTTGACAATGCTGTGGGTGCTTTGCTCGGACCGATTTTAGTTTACTATGAAATCATGAGAAGGAGGGATCATTATGCGGAGCAATAGAAAAGGTTTGGAGAGCCGTTTACGTGAACTTGAGAAAGAAGACGGAATTATGCTTCCAGTTGCAGAAATGAGTATTGTGAGTTATTTAAAGACCTTGGTTGATCTTCAAAGGAATAGGGCCTGGGAACTCGAATCTGTTATGAAAAACGATATTCTTCCTTTTTGCTATGAGATGGAAGGAAATCCTAAGCTGACTATACCGGAAGTTGTGTATTGTGTAGCTTCGTCAGAGGGGGATGAAAAAAGGCGCCTATTGTATGAGATTTTGATACTCCCGTTTTGTGATTTGAATTTTGTTCAATGATTTGGGTGTCAAAAGGGACTTTATCTTCAACATAAAGATAGAAAAAATAATAGAAAGGAAAATTTATCAATATGAGTATGATACCAGGGATTATCAGAGAGACTGCATCTGGCTTTATCAGAGTAACCCTTCAGGAGGAAATGTTTGCTGACAGGGAAATTCAATGTACGGGTGAGATTACGCAGGAGTCCGCGGAGTCTATCATTTTGCAGATGCGTTTTCTGAGCAAACAAAGCGTTGAGAAACCAATTACCTTATTTATCAATAGTCCGGGCGGTGAGGCGGATGCGGGATTGGCAATCTATGATATGATGCAAGCAATTCCGAATTCCATTCGTACGGTCTGTACGGGAACAGCGGCAAGTATGGCGGCGTTGATATTCGCTGCAGGAAATCATAGGGATATACTCAGACATTCAAAAGTAATGATACACGATCCTTTGATAGCAGGCTATCGAGGTGGTTCTGCACTACAAGTGGATGAGATGAGTAAAAGTCTTATGAGGATGAGGGAGGTCTGTGCCGGGATTCTGGCAAAACATACAGGGCATACATCCAAAGAAATCTTGAGACTTACGATGAAAGACACTTATTTTGATTCGAAAAGAGCAGTGGAATTTGGACTCGCGGATCATATCATCAACAATATATAAGGAGACGAATTTATATGAGAAATATGACAAAGAGAATGCTGGCAGAAGGAGTTTCTGTCAGCAATGATACCTGGCAGACAGGATTGAACAATAATGATTTGATTATAGGCACCAGCGGAACTGGAAAGACGAGGGGATATTTGCTTCCGAATGTGCTGATGGCTGAAAATGAAAGTATGATTATAACGGATACCAAGGGAACTTTGAAGGATGAATTATCTGAGAAACTAAAAAGAAAAGGCTATCAGGTGAAATGTGTTGATTTTACGGATTGTATGAACTCCTGCGGGTATAACCCGTTCGACAACATTCGATTTGACAAGAAACGAGATTGTCATGTCGAGCAAGATATCCTCAAGATTGCAGCTTGCATTGTTCCCATTGAAAATTACAAGGACCCGTTCTGGGATCTCGCAGCAAGGCAATATCTAGAAGCTGTGATAGGATACGTGTTATCCTGTCTGCCGATACGGGAACATAATCTGACCTATGTATATAAATTGTTTTGCGAGATGTCCACCGGGAATTTCTATAAGTTGATGGATGAGATGGAAGCCTTGGAGCCGGATAGTTTTGCGGTGCAGCAGTATAGACTTTTTCGGGGAACAAAAACAGCCGAAAAAATGGACGCCAGTATCAAAGGAGTAGTGGGAGAAAAACTGGAATTGTTTTCATTTGACGGTGCAAAAAAACTGTTTACCAATCCAAAGAAAATTCATTTTGAAGATTTGCGAAAGGAAAAAACGGTGGTATTTCTGAACGTAAGTGATAC
>JAAVXR010000089.1 GCA_022790755.1 Hespellia sp.
ATTACCTGCCATGGAATGCTGCCATACAAAAGAATTGCCGATAGCAGCCAGGCTCCAAGTATATCAGAGGACTGGCTGTTTTTCTATACACTTTTATATTTGACGCTTACTATTAATGAACGTAACAAAACTAATCTATAGCACATCAAACTTATAATCTTGTTTTTTGACATATGTCACTCCCTAATTTGAAAAATAGGAGTTGTTTATCCTCGAGAGAATACTAAAGGATTGTGATAAAATTTCTTACATGAAAAAAGAAAGGGGATAAATAAATGAGTAACGTGGTATTGAAAGAATGGGCGAAAGAATGGGTTGAATTTAAAAGAGCATATGTTAAAGAATCAACATATGCCAATTATCTTATTTTGATGAACAACCAAATTTTGCCACAGTTGGGGGATTTGAGTATTAGTGAGATTAATACGCGACAGGTTCAACGAGCTGTGACTTATTGGATGGAGAACGGTCGTTTAGATGGAAAAGGTGGGTTGTCACAAAAAACTGTGCGGGATATGGTTACTATTTTGCGGATGTGTTTGTATGATTATAGTAAAATAAATAATTATAATATAACAGCATTTGAAGTTGGTTATCCGGTAAATAAGAAAATTTGTAAAAGAAATATTCTATCCAAGGAACAACAGGATCATTTACTTAAGATGATTAAAAGAAATTTGGGATACGAGACTTTGGGGTATGCACTATCTTTGTATACAGGCATAAGGATTGGAGAACTTTGTGCATTATTATGGGAGGATATTGACCTGCAGAAACGTGCAATTGTAGTTTCAAAAACTTTGCAAAGAATATATACAAAGAAGTTAGGAAAAGAAGCTGGGAAAACGAAGGTAATCATTACTACACCAAAATCAGAAAAGGCAGTTCGGGAAATCCCAATTTCAGATGCATTATATGCTTTGTTATATAAAATGTATTGTTCAGATAAGAAAGCTTATTTATTGACAGGAACAAGAAAGTACATAGAACCTAGACTATATAGAAGACATTATGAAAAGTTTTTAAGTGAAAATAGAATCGATTATGTGCGTTTTCATGGGTTAAGGCATACATTTGCGACGCGCTGTATTGAATCAGGGGCGGATTATAAGGTGGTTAGTGAATTGTTAGGGCATGCTTCTGTTAATTTGACATTGAATCTTTATGTGCATCCACAATGGGAAGATAAGAAAAGGTGCGTAGAACTGATATAATTAGCAATGATTATATTTTATAACGTTGCAATAATATTAATTGTGGAATATACTAAACATTAACCGATAAAAGGTGTAAAATTATTGTTTAAACTATACGGCTATCCAAACGAATGTGAGGATAGTCGATGGAAAAGCCTATGTTTCCCTAAATATAGGCATAAATTTGGTTTTTATATAGATAGCCATGAGGGTAATTGAGATAAGGGAGTTATTTTATGGATAAAAGTTTATTGCAGTTAAAAAAAGTATTTGGTACATTGAAACAATATTTTGTGTTGATAATTGAATATGTTCAGCAAAATATGAAATATCTTCTATTCTTAATAATTCTTACTAATTTATGTTATGGAAGTAAGCTTGTTTTTGGATCAAATCAATTTGATACGATACAGATGTATGCTAATTATGAACGAACAATTGATTGGTGGTTGGCACTTGGCCGCTTTTCTCTTGTGTTTATGAAAAGAATTTTTGAGAATGGAATTTTATCTGTATATTTTTCGAATTTTCTTACAATGCTTTTCTTTGTTATTGCTGCTCTAAGTTGGAGTTTTTTATTCTCAACGTTTACTCCTTTATCGTTTAAAAGAGGAAATTGGGTTTTAGGTGGTTTATTTATATCAACACCTATTATGGCAGAACAAATCAGTTTTTCGTTACAGAACTGGGAAGTAATGACGGGATTTGCTGTTGTTCCAATTGCAATTTACTTGTTTTTTGCTGGTGATGAAGAGCGTAATTTCTATTCTATGTTTTTATCAGCGTTTCTTTTGGCGTGGACAATAGGATTATATCAGAATTTTCTTTCCATTTATGTGCTGGGATTTTTGAGTGTTTTGTTGTTTAAAATAGATGAAATAATAAGTTATAAACAAATTATTATATTATGCTTAAAATTTGTGATAACATTTCTCATTGGAATAGGATTATATTTTTGTATTAGTATTACTGTTCAGAAGATTTATGATATAGAACCTGTAGGTTACTTATTTGATAATGTTATGTGGACAAAACGTTCTATAATAGATTCGGTTTATCAAATAATGAAGTATACAAAAGGTCTTATATTTTCATCGCAAAATTATTATTCGTCTATATTATATGGAATTGTATGGATACTTTTTTTGATGGAAAGTTTTTTTGTTAAGTCAGTTCACAGAATTTGGAATTTTGGAATACGAATTTTGATATTGATATCGCCCTTTTATTTTTCTATACTATTTGGAGATGGTTTGCTTCTTAGGGTACAAACAGTATTACCGTTAACATTTAGTATTGTTGGTTGGTATTTATATTGCAGTGTATCTGATATGAAAAGAATAAAAACTCTATGTGCTGGTATTTTAGCGATAATTATTTTACGTCATTCACAGATTTTGGTGCATGCATTTTATTCGGATTATTGTGCGTATAATCAAGATGTTATACTTAGTCAGCAGATTAGAGCAAATATTAATACAGATTTTCCGGAAAATACTTCTGATAAAATAATATTTATCAATAAGAAATCTAAAACCACTTTTATACCAAATAATATTTTTTACGAAAATATAGGAACTAGTATATATAGTATTGAGTGGCTGAGTGATTACGATCGGAATACAAGGTTGGCGGATTTCTATAATTATTTAGGTTATCCCACATCATATGTTTCTCCAGATGAATTTGGACGATATATTTCTATGGATTATTCAAACATGTTATCAAAAAGATATCAGGAATATATAATTTATTCGTTAGAGGGAGTTAGTATTGTTCAGTTTTATTAATAATTTTTCTTAAAAGGTAATTCTATTTTGTGAATATAAGCAAGAGATTCATGTAAAATCTTGATTGTAAATGGAGGATAGATAATAGTGAACAAAAGAATAGAATATTTAGATATTGCAAAAGGTTTTGCAATGATATGTATTATATTTGGACATTTGGGGATCGTGGGTATTAATTCTTTCGTATTTACATTTCATGTGCCTATTTTCTTTTTAATCAGTGGTTATTTTCTGGATAATCGTCTTGAAATGAAAGAATTTATGTTTAAAAAGAGCAGACAGCTATTAATCCCTTATATGCTCGCTTGTAGTTCTATAATTTTAGGAGTGACTGTTGGAGATGTTATAAGAAATCATACAACAGAACATGTTGTAGAAAATATAAAGATATATGTTATTGCTAGTATATACGGGAGTGGTTCTGTTGAATATATGGAGCCGTTTTACATGAAACAGATTGGTGCATTATGGTTTTTGTTGGCGCTGTTTGTGGCAATCTGTATAGTAAAATATTTTATGGGTTTTCAGTATCGGGGAATTGTAATTGCTCTGATCGCTTATGTCGGTTATAAGACGACAAATGTTGTTTGGCTGCCGTTCAGTATTCAGGCAGGCATGACTGCTGCTATATTTGTATACTTCGGAGTGCTTGCGCGAAAATATAAAGTGCTGGAGAGAAAAACGTCGCCCTTTATTTTAAGTAGTTTAGCTGGAATTTGGCTATATTGTATTCTTTTTTGTGGAAGAATGTATATAGTACGGAATTATTTTGAAAATGGATTGTTAGATATTATTGGAGCTTTGGCTGGAAGTTATCTGGTAATTGTGTTTTCTCATATTATTAGTAGGAAAACAAAATATATAGCAAGAGTACTGAAATTTTTTGGAAAGAATTCACTGTTGTTGTTATGTTGTCATGCGTTTGAATTGAATGTTGTTTCCTGGGATTGGATATGGAGATTTTTTGGTGAAAAGCTGGCGTTTCAATATTACAATATTATCTGGATATGGGTATTTTTTAAAGTACTATTTTGTACAATTGGTATTTATCTAATACTTGGACTGCAAAAAATTTATAAGAAGTATTTTCCTGACACAAGAAGAAAATTAGTTTTCTTGGAGGTAGTTCATCTAGATAACAAGAATAGAATTTCCTATTGGGATATGGTCAAAGGAATTACGATTTTGTTGGTTATATTGGGGCATACAGAGTGTCCAGATTATCTAATTACAATTATTTTTTCGTTTCATATGCCTCTTTTTTTCATTGCCAATGGATATTTTATTAGGGACTATAATATTAAAAGAACATTTCTTCGGTCTGTTAAGACGCTCTTGATGCCATATTGCTTTACATGTTTCATTTCTGCTATTATTTTTGCATTTATGGGAAAGGGTACTGCTTCATTTGAAGAACTGTTTTTAATCAAAATGAAAGATATGGTTGGTGGAATGAGCAAGATATCGACTAGATTTCAAGAATTTAATTCGGTTTGGCTTGTTTGGTTTGTTTGCTGTTTGTTTCTTGCAAGAAATTTATATGTGATTCTTATGAAAATAACAGAGAAATTTGCTGATTTCGTTCATCTGAGTATTATTATACTTTTGGCAATCGCAGGATACCTAATAGGAGTATACTATGCATTCTTACCCTGGAGTCTGGATGTTGCTTTAGTCTCTTTAGTATTTCTTGTATTCGGAAATTGGATGCGGAGAACAGAATTCCTTGAGAACAGCTATTTTTGGATATTAGTTTTACCAATGTTAGTATGGATTTATTTTCTTAGAATGGGAATTCATATTGAATTAGCTGTAAGAGCTTATCCTATGGGAATCTTCTGTATAATAGAAGCAATTGTGGGAAGTTTGGCTGTTATTGCTATTTCAAAATATATGAGTCGATTTACTATTTTAGATCTTGTTTTGTCATGGATAGGGAAAAATTCTATGCTTATCTTGATTCTTCATTGTTTGGAAATGATGTATTTTAATTGGAATGAGTGGGTTTTTGCATATCTTCCATTTACTGTAAACTGGTTCCGTGTTTTTGTTATCAAATGTGCCTTGGTTTTACCTGTTGTGGTAGGGATAAGAGTTTTAGAGAGAAGTTTTTCATATTTATGTCATAGAGGAATGAAATTATTAGAAAATGTGAAATAATAATTCAAAAAAACAGAGGATTATAAACAATGAGAAAAAATCTACAAAAGCGAAAGATCCCATTTTTAATCAGCCTAATCGCCGCTGCCCTCGTATTACTGGGAATGTATTTCAACTATCGGGAAGAAAAGTCTGGAATGTTGGATACGTACACCTGGAAGGAAACCGCAGACGGCCAATATGGTATGCAGTGTTTTTCGACGGGACTGGAGCGGGGAACACACAGGCTTTTTGTTGCGTATCATTCCGAGGAAGAATTGCCTTATCAGATATTGGATTTACAGCAAAATGACGGAAATAATCATCGAGGCAAGGTGATAAAAGAGGGTGTTTTTGCGGGCGGTGAAGAACGGATGATCGAGTTTACATTGCAAAAAGCGACGTCCGAGCTTGTTTTGTATGTAAAGACTGAGGATTCTTCTGTACAGATGGGGTATTGGATTTTAAGAACATCCGGTGAGAATTTAAGGGATTATCTTTTTTGGTTTCTGTTGTTTGCCGTGACAGCATTTTTGCTGATTCAGATCAATGATTGGAATCGTTGGGGATATTGGATAGTTGCTTTTGGCGCGGGATTGATTTTATCATTGCCATATGCTGGAGAGACATTGAATGTCGGAGATGATTTATATTTTCATCTGGAACGAATCCGTGGCATTGCAGATGCTTTGCAGTCGGGACAGTTTCCGGTGCGCATCAGCGCGGCATTTTTGTCGGGATATGGTTTTTCCAATGACATGATGTATCCGGAATTATTTTTATATGTTCCGGCGTTACTGTATATGGCAGGAATTTCTCTGATGACGGCATATAAGTTTTTGATATTGTGTGTAAATCTGGCGGCTGCAGGAGTGGGATATTTCAGCTTTCGAGGAATTTTGAGTTCTGAAAAATTAGGATTGGTTTGCTCGTTGTTGTATTTGTTGAATCCATATCGACTGATGAATATTTTTCATCGCGAAGCCACTGGAGAGATGTTGGCACAGATTTTTCTGCCGTTATTACTGTATGGTATGTACGAATTAATTTGTGGTAATTATAAAAAATGGTGGATCGTGGTGGTGGCGGCGACCGGCATTGTGCAGAGTCACATTCTGAGTGTGGAGATGAGTATAGGATTTGTAGTGCTGAGCGTATTGCTTTCCATTCCTTACTTTGTGCGGCAGACAAAGGACATGCATCAAAATACTTCAGAAGCCGGAAGGCTAAAATCAGCGAGATGGTGGAGTGCGGAATGGGTACAACGGTTTGTGGCAATGATAAAAGCTGGTGTTGTCGTAATTGGAATAAATCTCTGGTTCATTGTTCCGTTTCTGGATCATTTACGGGATGACAATTATATCCGTACGCAGGCAACGGATATGCAGAACAGCGCTCTGGATTTGTACGAAATCTTCCGTATCCTTCCGGTCTTCCAGGGACCGCATGTGGTAGAGGGGGGAGTGAACCGGCAATATTTTGCGACAATCGGATGTGTTTTGTTGTTTGGAGTTTTTATATATCTATACTATGCATTTATAAAAAAATCTCTGAATGTACAGTTTTTGCGAATAGGTAATGTTTGTCTTGGACTAGGAATTTTGAGCTGTTATTTGACGACGCGATGTTTTCCTTGGAATTGTTTGAAAGACATGGAATGGCTCTACCCAATGGTGGGTGTGATTCAGTTTCCCTGGCGCTTTCTGGCGTATGCGTCGGTATTCCTTTCTGTGGTGACAACAATCGCTGTAGCAGAATTGATCCGGGAGAAAAGAAAGATGGCAATCGGGGTTCTTGTAGGTATCTCGTTATTTATTGCCTTTGGTTGTATGGATCAATATGTAGAAAAACCAGTGGCTTTAAGCGGAAAAAATGATGTGGTCAAATATATTTCAACATATCTTGATTATTATGCAAAGGATACTGTCACAGAGGAATTGCTTGCGCAAGGGGATACGGTGGCATCAGATTCTGATATTGAGATTTCAAATTACCGGCGTAATGGAATGGAATTGTCTTTCGATTACAGAGCAGCAAAGCTTCCTTGTACTCTGAATCTGCCGATTTATAATTATGGAATGGCTGGTGTCTTTTTAGATGGAGAGGAAATGATCGTGGGGGAAAATCATAATCATTTACTGACAGTAGAAGTGCAGGAAGGGAAAGAAGAAGGGCATATAGAGGTGCGATATCAGGAACACAAACTTTATAAACTGAGTACTTGTGTGAGCATTTTGGTTGTTTCTATTTGGGTGGCCCTTGGAATTTGGAGAAAGCGGAATTTGCGTAAGAATACATTGTGAGATCGACATGGTATTTTCAGGTGAACCTGCATGCGCCCGCAAAGGAACGAAGCACCATGCATGAAAGTTGTGAGGGCGCATTAGGCATTCCTGATTTATGCTGCCTAATTGGCAGCGAGCTTTCAAAGAGATGCTATAAGTGTAGTTGGCCATAAATGTACCAGGTTGCGGGGATTCCTACAGTGTGATAAGATAGGCATAGAATTGTGGGTGTACTAGGCATCCCTGAATATACGCCGCCTAATCGACGGCGGATTTTCATAGTAAAGACAAAGATAAAAGAAGGAAAATGTAATGACAAAAGAAAAGATATCATTGGTAGTTCCTTGTTATAATGAGGAGGAAGTGCTGCCATATTTCTATGAAGAATTTTGTAAAGTCGCATTGGACTTGCCGGAATATAGTCTGGAAGTCATTTTTGTCAATGATGGATCAAAAGATCGCACGCTGGAGATTGTCAAAGATTTTGCAGAGCGGGATCAGAGGGTGAAATATGTTTCTTTTTCCCGCAATTTTGGGAAAGAGGCGGCAATATACGCGGGATTTGAACATGCGGATGGGGATTATGTAGCCATGATGGATGCGGATTTGCAAGATCCACCGGCATTGCTGCCGCAAATGGTGAAGGCGATTAAAGAAGAAGGATATGATTCTGCGGCGACGCGTCGTGTCACGAGAAAAGGGGAACCTCCGGTGAGATCTTTTTTTGCAAGACGTTTTTACCGGCTGATGAACCGAATTTCTACAACGGAAATCATGGATGGTGCGAGAGACTATCGGCTGATGACCAGACAGTTTAAAGATTCGATTATGGAAATGAGAGAGTATAATCGTTTTTCGAAAGGAATTTTTGGTTGGGTTGGATTTCGGACAAAGTGGATTGAATTTGAGAATGTGGAGCGAAAAGCCGGGGAGACAAAGTGGTCTTTCTGGAAGCTGTTGTTATATAGCATTGAAGGAATTATCGGATTTTCTACGGCGCCGTTGGCGATTGCTTCTGTGTTGGGGTTGATTGTGTGTTGTGCGGCATTCATTTTTTTAATAATTATTCTGGTGAGGACAATCTGTTTTGGAGATCCGGTTGCAGGCTGGCCTTCCATGACTTGTATCATTCTAATGTTGGGTGGTATTCAGTTGTTCTGCATGGGGATTTTAGGAATGTATTTGTCGAAAACATATCTGGAAGCAAAAGGACGGCCGATTTATATATGTAAGGAGACAAACATTAAGAGAAAAGGATCAGAAATTTAATGAGAGAGAAGAATAAGAAAACCGTTTATACCACATTGATTCTATTTGTGGGGACGATGGCGGTCTATATACTGATTCAATGGTTGAGTGGTTTGTATCCATTTGGGGATAAATTGAATCTTCTTTGGGATGAGGATATTCAATATGTCGATTATTTTGCTTTCTATAGGGATGTACTGCTTGGGAAAAACAAGATAGGGTATTCTTTTTCCAAATCTTTGGGCGGATCACTGGTCGCGCTGTTTGGATATTATCTGGGAAGTCCTTTGAATCTTTTGGTAGTTTTCTTTGATACGGCGCATCTTCCTTTGTTTGTATTTCTCATAACCATGTTAAAATTGGGGCTGTGCAGTGTGACAGCCTCTGTTTTCATGCGAGGACGTTTTCCAGATCTGGAGGCGCCTGCGGTGATTGGGTTGTCCATGGGATACGGATTGATGCAGTATATGATGCTACATTGCTCCAATATCATGTGGCTGGACGGCGTATTTTTCTTGCCACTTCTTTTGTTGGCGGTATATCGCTATGTCCAGGAGAAGAAACGAGGGTTTTTATTTCTATGGGTGATGCTTAGTATTGCGATCAACTGGTATACGGGGTATATGATCTGTCTTTTTGCTGCGTGTTATTTTTTGTACGAGAGACTTCTTTTGGTCGAAAAGTTTTCTTTTGCGGAAGTTCGAACGCTGATATGGGACGGAGTGAGATGTGCCTTTACAATGTTGTTGGGACTGGGCGGGAGTGCGGTCGTATTCTACCCGGTGTTTAAAGGTTTGCAAAAAGGGAAGTCTGTCTGGGATCCGACAATTTTTTATCCTGAATTTTATGATTCATTTTGGGATATTTTCAGAGGATTCGTGGAAGGAAGTATCGTAGGGACAGTTTCCTTGTATTGTGGGTTGATTTTTTTCATTTTTTTTGTGTACTATTTTCTGAGTAAACGAGTGAAACGATATGAAAAAGTGTTGTCCGGTATCGCGGTACTTTTTATGTTTGTCAGTTGTTGGTTTGTGCCGCTGGATTGTATTTGGAGTGGAATGCGCCGGGTGGCGAGTTTCCGCTTTCGGTACAGTTTTGTCGTGATTTTTCTAGTTCTGTATCTGGCGGCCAGAGGAATTGAGGAATATCAGAGGCAGCGAGATAGAAGAATGGTGGGACTGATCTTTTTGGGGAGTTTGGCGATGTTTCTTTTTTCTCACGTTTACCGAAATTATGAAAGCGAAACATTTTGGGCGACATTCAGTACGTTGTTTATTTATATGTTGATTTATTTTCTGGTGCGAGAGCAAAAAGTGCGGGTTGGGCTTCTGGCAGTGGTGTTGATTGCGGAGTTGACGGCGAATGGAGTGCTTACCTTTGCTTTTAATTACGGGTGGAATCCGAATGTGGAGGCTTATATCGAATACGCTTCTCAGGCGGAGAAGCAGGCCGCTCAAGTCCAAGAATATGACGATTCTATATTTTATCGAATGGATACGGTTTCAAAGCGTTATAATGAGGAGAGCAGGTGTTCGGCATATCTGAACGATGCGATGGCCTATGGATATCATGGGATGGCGCATTATTCGTCTACATTTGATACCGATATCAGTGATATGATCTATGGGATGGGATATTCTTCTTTGCATGATTTGAGTATTTATACACAACCGATTCTTCCGACAGATGCTCTATTAGGAATCAAATACGTATTGTCCAGAGAAAATCTGGAAGGATTAGAGAAAATAGAACAGTTAGGGACAATCAATGACAAAGATGTGTATTGGAATCCTTATGCGCTGGGGCTGGGTATGGCGGCAGCGGACACGGTTTTTGAAAACGCAGAGTCGGAAGATCCGTTTGCGTATCAGAATCAATTGTTTTCTAATATTCTTGGAAAGAATGTGGAATTATTTCATCGTGTGGACGCAGAACCGGTGATAGAGGGAAATGTTCTCTCTTTTGTATTTGAGCCGCAGGCGGCCGAAAAGCATCTGTATGGTTTTGTGGAGTCGAGGGTTCCGGATCTGGTGTTATATGTGGATGGAGAGTATCGTTGTAATTATGCGTGCTGGCTGAGTTATCGGGTGTTTGACATTGGGAAAATGGAGCAGGCACATCGGATTGATTTGGACAACTATTTTGGGACAGAAGCGGACATGCAGCCATATTTTTATTATCTGGACCAGAATGTTTTCGAGGAGACGATAGCAGAATTGCAGAAGAATCCTTTTTTGTTGGATACGTTTGAAGATGGGTATGTGGCGGGCACATACGAGGCAAAAAAGGCGGGAAATCTGCTACTGACGATTCCTTATGATGAGGGCTGGCGAGTGCAGGTGAATGGTACCCGTGTTGAATTTGCGAAAGGGGCAAATGCATTGACGGTGCTGCCAGTGGAACAAGGAATGAATCAGATTGTTATGAAATATCATGTGCCAGGACAGGTGACAGGAATCCTGATTTCCGTGTTTTCCATTATGGTTATGTTGTTCTGGTGCTGGTTTGAGCGGAGGAAGAGTAGTGAAATACAAAGATCAAATCAGGATTGAGAAAGGAAGTGCGATATCCATATTTTGTGATAGAGTTCTTGCATCTTTTTGGAAAATATGGATCTTGATTCTTCTCTGCTGGCTTCCGGTTTTTCTGGCGTCTTGGCCGGGGGTTTTTGTGGTGGATAACGTATTTCAGATGAAATGGTATCTGGAAGGAACGGTGAGTGCTCACCATCCGATTTTGCACACATATCTCCTAGGTGGTTTATTGGAGTTTGGAAAGTCTTGGTTTGGCTCTTATGAAGCGGGAATGGGTATTTTCTCCATCCTGCAAATGTTGTTTTTATCCAGTGTTTTTGCGTACTTGATAAAGAAGTTGGAAGGAACGATGAGTGTTCGATTTCGTCTAATCTGTGTGCTACTTTTTTCGTTTTTTCCCTACCATCCGGTGTCTGCATTTACGGCGACGAAGGATACAATATTCGCCGGGCTGTTTTTGTTAGTAGTACTAGAAACCTGGCTGTTGGTTTGTGATCCAGCGACTTTTTTTTCATCCAGAAGAAAAATGGTGAGCTATGTGGCGATCGTTTTTTTGATGTGTGCGTTTCGGAATACGGGAATCTATATTTTTATATTTTCGTTACCTGCATTTTTTATAGTTTGCCGTAAATACTGGAAAAAAGTGTTGGCGGTTGCTCTATGCTGTGTGTTGTTGTGGGGTGTTTATACGGGACCTGTCTATCAATTGCTACATGTGGAGAAAGGAAGCAGTGCGGAAATTTTGAGTGTTCCTATGCAGCAGCTTGCACGGGTGATGGTAAACGCGCCGGAAGAACTGACGGAAGAAGAGCGAGAACAGATTGCGGAATACATGCCGGACTATGCACTTTATGTATCCCGCGTCGCAGATCCGGTAAAAGATAATTTTTCGGCAAAATTGTTTGAGCAGAATCCGATGCGTTTTCTGAGACTGTGGGTAGGTGTGGGACTGAAATGTCCGGTGATTTATATAGAAGCATTTTTATCCACGAACATTGGCTTCTGGAATCCACTGATGCAGTATCCGGACCCGAACACATATCTTCCTTACATCCCTTATTTTGGGGCGGATCTGGATCAGGTTGGTGTGTCATGGGAAGGACAGATTTTCCTGGAAAAGACGGATTTGCTGCCAGGAATCTCTGAATTTTACGCGAAAATGACAGAGACTGGATGGTATAATCGAATCCCTGGTTTATGCTTTTTCTACAATATTGCGGTGGCGTTTTGGTTGATTATGGCAGGAATCATTTACTGTATTGTAAAAAAACGGTATGCAATGGCGGTTCCATTTTGTCTTTTAGTTGGTCTGTGGGGGACTTTGATGTTGTCTCCGGTAGTGGTGTTCCGATACGGTTATCCACTTCTGATCAGCTTGCCGGTGGTATATGCCATGTGCCGTTCACGGTTGTAACAATGTTTGAAAATAGAGTGTGGAATCTTCAAACATATTTTTGAAATAGAGCTGTGGTTGCATAAAAACAGTATTCAGGATATAATATAGGACAAGAATGCAGGAGGATTTTGAAATGAAAAAAAGAATTTGTATGATATTAATGCTATCGTTGGCGCTTAGTATACTGCCGGCATGTTCAAAGAAAGAAGAACCGAAACCTGAGCCGAAAGTGACTAAGGAAGAAGAACCGGCAGCAGAACCAGAGCCGGAGGTGATTCCGGAGAATCAGAATCTTTTAACCGGCGTGCCGGATCTGACAGATGGAGCGATTGGAAAGCGACCAGTAGCGGTTATGGTGAATAACATTCCAGAAGCGATGCCGCAGTATGGAGTGGAAAAAGCGGATATCATTTTTGAGATTCCGGTAGAAGGGGATCATACGCGTTTTATGGCGCTTTATGCGGATTATACGACGATTCCACAGGTTTGTGCGATTCGAAGCTGCCGTTATTATTTTCCGGCATTTTCACAGGGGTTCGATGCATTTTATGTGAACTGGGGAATTGACGACAGTATTTCGGATTACCTGGATGCTTTGAATCTGGATCAGTATGATGGAATTGCGAATGCCGGAGGTTTGTTTGGTCGGGATCAGGAACGCCAGAATGCAGGATATGCTCTGGAACATACCGGATTTTTTGATGGGACGAGATTTGCAGAAACTGTGCAGGCGGATGGAAGACGAACGGATCTTTTGGAAGACAAAAGAGGTCCCGCATTTCATTTTAATGGATTAGAAGAACAGTTGAAAGCCGGGGATACAGATTGTAAAAAGGTAACGATTAATTTTGGCGCGCAGACAGCAACACTTACATATGACGAGGCAAGCAAGACTTACAAAAAAGATAATTCCGGAGAACCACAGATTGACGGTCGGACTGGAAATCAACTGGGCTTTACGAATGTATTTGTGTTGGAGACTTCCATTTCTGTGCGAGATGAGATCGGCCACAAGCAAATCGACTGGGAAGGTGGTATGGACACGGTCGGCTATTATATTTCCAATGGTGGTGTGCAGAAGATTCACTGGGCGAAAGGTGCAAATAACGAAAGTTCTTATCTGACTTTCCATGACGAGAGTGGGCAGGAGATTTCAATTAATAGGGGAAAAACCTACATTGCTGTGAACTATCCAAATCAGACGACCATGGAGTAAGTAGGCTTAAATCTATTTTAATAAAGGAAATAAAAGTACATGAGTAAAATTGCAGTATTAATTCCATGCTATAATGAGAGTCTGACGATTCGAAAAGTTGTGGAGGATTACCGCGCCGTTCTTCCAGAAGCAGACATCTATGTATATGATAATAATTCTACAGATCATACAGATGAAATCGCGCGGGAAGCCGGTGCGATTGTGCGGTATGAATACCGTCAGGGAAAGGGAAATGTCATCCGCAGTATGTTTCGGGATATTGATGCGGACTGTTATTTGATGATCGACGGGGACGATACGTATCCTGCGGAAAATGCTCGCGAGATGGTGAATCTTGTATTGGAGAAAGGGGCGGATATGGTGGTTGGGGATCGTCTCTCTTCCACTTATTTTCAGGAGAATAAGCGTCCGTTTCACAATCTGGGGAATCGAATGGTCCGGTATCTGATTAATAAATTATTCCGCAATGATGTGCGGGACATCATGACTGGATACCGCGCGTTCAGTGCATTGTTTGTCAAATCGTTTCCTGTTTTGTCCAAGGGGTTTGAGATCGAAACAGAGATGACGATTCATGCGGTGGATAAGAATTTTCTTTTGGAAGAGATACCGGTGACGTATCGGGACAGGCCCGCGGGGAGTGAATCCAAGCTGAATACATTTTCGGACGGATTTAAAGTGCTTCGGACGATTGCCGCTTTGTTTCGGGAATATAAGCCGTTCAAGTTCTTTTCGTTAGTGGCGACTGCACTCTGGTTGATAGCGATTGCGTTTTTTGTTCCGGTGTTTATGGAATATCTGGAGACAGGACTGGTGCCGCGATTCCCGACGGTGATCGTCTGCGGAGTGGTGGCGACGATTGGGACATTGATGTGGATATGCGGGATTATACTGGAAGTGATTGTGAAGAAGCACAGACAGCTTTATGAATTGGAATTGAACCAACTGCGGATTTCAGGGATTGGAAAGAGAGGATTATGATGAAAAAATATGATTATTTGATTGTGGGAGCTGGGCTTTATGGAGCAGTGGTGGCTCACGAATTGACCCGACAGGGGAAAAAATGTCTGGTGATTGATCGCAGAGATCATATCGCAGGAAATATATACTGTGAGAATATTGAGGGTATCAATGTGCATAAATATGGCGCCCATATTTTCCACACGTCGAATAAAGAAGTTTGGGACTATATCAATCAGTTTGCAGAGTTCAACCATTATGTGAATTCGCCCGTAGCGATTTATCGGGATGAGTTATATAATCTGCCGTTTAACATGAATACTTTCAGCAAGATGTGGAATATCAAAACGCCGCAGGAAGCGAAAGAAATGATTGCAAAACAGGTGGCTGAGACTGGAATTACAGACCCCCAAAACCTGGAGGAGCAGGCGTTGTCTTTAGGCGGAAGAGATGTTTATGAAAAACTGATCAAAGGGTATACAGAAAAGCAGTGGGGGAGAGATTGTAAGGATTTGCCGGCATTTATTATCAAACGGCTTCCCTTCCGTTTTACTTATGATAATAACTATTTCAACGATCGGTATCAAGGGATTCCGATCGGCGGTTATACCGCGATTGTAGAAAAGATGTTGGAAGGATGCGAAGTCCGTACGGGAGTAGATTTTTTTGTGTTGCGTAAGGAAAACCCGGATATTGCCCAGAAGACAGTCTTTACCGGTATGATTGACGAGTATTTCGCATATAAGCTGGGTGCTCTGGAATATCGTTCCGTACGCTTCGAGACGGAGGTGCTGGACTGTGAGAATTACCAGGGAAATGCAGTGGTAAATTATACGGCTCGGGAAGTGCCATATACGAGAATTATCGAACATAAACATTTTGAATTTGGCAAGCAGGATAAGACGGTGATTTCTAGAGAATATTCTTCGGAATGGAGTGTAGGCATGGAGCCATATTATCCGGTGAATGATGAAAAAAACAATGCATTGTATGCCGATTACAAGGCGCTGACCGATCAGGAACAGAATGTGGTCTTTGGTGGACGGCTTGGAAATTACAAATATTATGATATGGATAAAGTGATTGAAGCGGCATTGGAGTGTGTGAAGGCATTATAAGGGGTGTAAACATTGGAGAAAAAAACAACTTTGTTGCAGCAGATCATTCGTTTCGGTTTTGTCGGCGGCGGTGCGTTTGTCATTGATTACGGTGTCATGATTTTTCTGACGGAAGTGGTCGGAATCTATTACCTGATGTCCAGCGCGATTTCTTTTACGGTGTCTGTGATTTTCAATTATATCATGAGCGTGAAATGGGTATTTAATGTGACTGAAGACCGTAGCCAGGCGCAGGATTTTACCATTTTTATTGTGCTCAGTGTAATTGGGTTAGGCATTAATCAGTTGATTATGTGGCTGGCTGCGGACAAGCTGCAGATTTATTATATGATATCCAAGATTGGGGCAACGGCGGTTGTGATGGTATACAATTTTGTGACCAGGAAGATCTTTCTGGAAAATGGAAAATAGATAGTTTCGGTTGTTGTGATAGTTCTTGTACAATATACACGAAAATTTACGTTATTTAAAATGCAGGCGAAAATGGCTTGCATTTTTTTAATGGATCAACTATGATCTATATTACCATTCAATAACATACAATTCTAAAGTCAGGGATGCCCGATGCGCCTACAATGGAGCGCATCACCGGTTATGAAGGTGATGAGGGCGTACTTGGCATCCCTGAATTCATGCCGCCTAATCGGTGGAATTTTCAAAATAAAAAACGGAAGAAGGTGCATATATGGAACATATGCAAAAATACGAAGTGATTCGTATGATTGAGCGCGATGGGGGATGTCATATTGCGATGGATTGTGCGGAGGGTACACTGCTGATTTACCGTGTCCAGAAAGGAGATATCCTAGACAAACATCTAGTATTGAGCTGGATTCGTGGGCTGGTACGGCAGTTAGAGTTATATCACCGATGTGGTGCAAAGCAATCCTACCGCTATCTGAATCCATATAGTGTATTGATCACCCGTGATGAAAAGGTTCTGTTGTTGGATCTGCAGGCAGAACAAAATGAATTTGTCATTCGAAATCTCCAGAAACGTGCGATGAGAAATCATTTTGTGAAACCTGTCCTACAAATGCGGGAAGATACTCGGTTAACGGTTGATTTGTATAGTCTGGGTAAAACGATACAATTTCTGCTGGCGTGTACGGAAGTCACGCCATCTTATACACAATTCGAAGAATATCGGTTATCAAAATGTGTTCAAAAATGTCTGGAAAGCAATTCTAAAAAGAAGTATGAGAATCTAAAACAAATTCAAAAAGATATTCCAAAGTGTAAAAAAATAGAAGACGGGAGGGGCAGAGGAAAAAAACTCACAATATTTGTAATGATCATTCTTTTTATTACTGGCATTCAGATTGTTCGAATAAACTGGTTTCTTCCAGAAGAATCACAACAATTCGTGAAAGAACCGAAACAAGTAGCGAGAGATTCTGGAGAGGGGAATGGGATGGCCGCTCGTGAAACTATGAAACAACAAACAAAGGAAACCGTGGAAGATACCGATCTGGCAGAGAATATAAAGAATGCGGAACAGCCAAATAACGAATCGCCGGAATATGATTTTGATAAAACAGGAGAAACGGGATTGGAAATGGAAGCGTTGCGACAGGCTTTTTTGGAGAATACGAAAGCGGGAAATGAGGCTGTAATTCATGATGGTGAATTGTTAAAAAGTGAATTGTTGTATTATCTGGCAATGGCTTATGACAGAGAAGGAATGATAGCGGAGGCGATTGCAGAATATGGGCTACTTTGTACGTGTTCGTGTGAAACATCCATTCTAGAGCAGGCATTTTACCGGAAGATTACATTAGAACTGGAGAGTATGCAGTGGGAACAGGCGAAAGAAACCTGTGAAAAAGGGATTGAGTTGCTTCCAGAATCAGAGAAGATCAAAGAAAAATATGAGGAGTTACAAAAGGAGGAATGGAATGAGGAAACAAGTCAAGAAACAACGAAAAAAGAAGAGCAAGTACAGGTACAGTAAATTTATTCGCCCGGTGATATTATTGCTGCTAGACTGTGCGTTGATTAGTCAATGGCCAGAAGCGGAAGAAGGGGTACAGGTAAATGCAAAATCAAATCTTGCAGAATCTAAAGCCTCAAAGTCAGAAACAGAGAATACAACAGAACCATACACCTTGAAATTCGAAGATCCAGATGAAGGAGAATTTTACAGACATAAGCCGGAAATCCGTTTGCAGCATTGGGATTCAAAATATAGAACGTGTTATGAATTTCAAGATGCCGATGGAAATAAAACGGAAGGATCTCTGACGGACCCGGAGGAAATATATCAGGTGGAAAAGTCTGCATTGACAGAAGGGAAAAATGTTCTGAAAGTCTGGTTGGAAAAACGTACAGAACAAAAGATTCCAGAGGAAAATATGGGGAAAGAAGATACAGGGGAAGAGGAGACTGAAGAAAAGAAGGGGGAATCCTTGGATGTAGAGGAAACGGAAGGAGATCAGGGTGTAGAAGAGGATGGAGAAAGCTCGGATGTAGAGGAAACAACATGGGAACTGGTGGAAGATTCAGAGCGAAAATATTATTTTCGGATAGATACGGAGAAGCCAACCATGGGGAAGATACAATATGCCTCGCAGACAGGAAGCCGGCCATATTGCTACGATGGAGACACGACCATGATTTTAACAGCGAAAGATGAAGGTTTTGGTGTGAAGGCGATTTGCTATACAATTTCTGGTCAGGAGAGTCGGACGGTTGTGGGAGAGAGGACGGAGATTCATCTCCCATCAGGGTTTCGCGGAAATGTGCGGGCGTATTGTGTGGATTTGGCGGGGAATATAGGAGAGTCTGTTACGACAGAGGAGATACTATGTGATGGAAATATGCCAGAGATTCGACTTACGGCTCCGAAAGGATTTGAAAGCTGGTATCAGGAAGAGGCGTTTGTACAATTGGAAATAAAAGATCCCGGGGTTTCTTCGGGTTTGGCAGAAGTTCGGTGTCATGTAAATGGAAAGTTGATTTTGCAGGAACAATGGCCATATGAACAGGAGATTACGAGATATTACACAAAGGTTGCGGTGAAAGAAGCTTCAGAAAGAGGTGGAAAAGTACCGATCACAGTGGAGGTACGGGATCATGCGGGAAACCAGGTGACAGAGAGTAGCTCCTTATATATGGACGGAGTGAAACCATTGATTCAAATACTCAATATACAGGATCGGCAAATTACAGGAGAGCCTCTTTTATTGCAGCTCGAAGTGGAAGAAGAGAATATATTACAGGAAGTTTCTGCAGGATTAATGAGAGAATCTGTGGATGGCAAAAAAGAAAATGTCATAGCTTCTGGTTGGGAAAAGACAGAATTTGGAAGTAGATTTGTGCAGGAATTACGGGAAGATGGGCGATATTATCTAACAGTAAAGGCTAGGGATGCGGCAGGTAATCAAAATCAAACAGAAATAGAGTTTACGATTGATCAGACGAATCCGATCATTCGGTACGTGGATCAGTTGCAAGGAAGTTATCTGAAATATTTTCAGTGGAATTATCAGCAGGAAGAATTCGTTCAGGATATGACGGATTATACGTATCAGATGCAATTAAATGGAGCACCATATCTGCCCGGCACAAAGATTGAATTGGAAGGAAAAAAGAATTTATGCGTGTGGGCAAAAGATGCGGCGGGAAATATATCCAGAGCAGAGGCAGATTTTGTGATTGATCATACAGAACCAGTCATTCTTTTTGGAGACATTGTTTCGGGAAAAATTTATGAAAAAGAAGCTATGTTGATGGTTTCCACGAAAGATGATGCGGATTCCATAACATCAATTTCGATCAATGGAGAAGAACAGAAATTGACGCCAGGGAGCAAGGCATTTCGGTTTCCGATTCAAACGCCAGGAACGTACATTGTAGATGTGACGGCGAAAGATCTTGCCAGAAACACGGCGCGTTCGGTGATTCAGTTTCAGGTTGTAGAACAGAAAAATTTTTTACAAAAGTTATGGGAACCAACACCGGATGTTACAAACAAAAGTTCTGGGTTGGCGATGGGGACAAAGGAAGAAGATCATTTTGTGGCAGAGAAAATATGGGTCATTGGTGGTTTCGTGTTAATGGGAAGTGGTCTGTTGTATTTTGGAAGAGGTCATATTTTGCAGCGTAAAAAGATAGAACAATAAAATAGCAAAAAGCCAGGATCGTGAAAAAATCCTGGCCAAATGGCATAACTGTTGATTTTATAAGTAGTTCATATTCAGGGGTTTATTGGTGATAAACAATACGACAGCATCTTCTTCCTCTCCGGCGCCATGATACATAGAAGGACCTTCCTTGAACCAGATAAAGCTGCCTGGTCCATAATTCCCTTCGCTTGTGACGAGGGTTCCCTTGAGTACATAGCATCCATGCGCACAGTCATGGGTATGTAAAGGCACCATATAACCCTTAGGATATTTCAATAGTTTCACGATCATTCCGGTATCCGGGTCGTCTACAACTATTTTTTGATATAAGGTTTTTCCCGTCTTTTTGCTTAAGTGTTCTTCTAAGATAATTTCGTCACAGTTGAATGCGATTGCAGATGAATTTTCCATAAATCAGTTCCTCCCTTTAGTCAATAAATAACGAACAAATATTACAGAGATCAGTATAAAATAAAAAAAATAATATGTCAAGTCAATAAATAAAATATAATTACATAATAAGCGTTTGATTTTTAAAAGATTCCGTAAAAAGGGAGGATGCCGGGTCACCGCTTTCGCAGTGCCCGGCATGTATTATGAAAAAGTTTATTCCAAAATAGTATTGCCTTGACAGGCATACCAGATGATAATTGTTTGTTATAAAAGTATTTTTCTCATTTGATATATTCAGTATAGTCGAGAGAAATGAAGAAATAATGTTTAATAGATGAAAGATTTTTTAATGATAAATGAACAAATTATGAACGCGAAAAATTTGTTGGAAATTCACCAGTTTTACAGTATAATGTCATATGAGGTGATTGGAGATGAAATATATATCTTTTGCGATTCCGTGTTATAATTCAGCAGAGTACATGGAACGTGCAATAGAATCCATATTGGTGGCAGGAGAAGATGTTGAGATTATCATCGTGAATGATGGTTCCACCGATGGAACACGAAAAATTGCAAAACAGTATGCAAAGAAATATCCGTCGATTGTAAAAGCTGTCGATAAGGAGAATGGCGGACATGGGGATGCGGTGAATATTGGGTTGGACCATGCAACAGGATGTTATTTTAAAGTGGTTGATAGTGATGATTGGGTGGATAAAGACTCCTTGCTACAAATTTTGGACGCGGTAAAAAGTTTCGTACAGACAGATACGGAAGTAGATATGGTTATATCGAATTATGTATATGAAAAGGTTGGTGCAGTGCGTAAAAAGGTGATACATTATCGCAATGCACTTCCGCGGAATGAAGTCTTTCATTGGGAAGAT
The DNA here is from genome assembly GCA_022790755.1 of Hespellia sp. GTDB lineage: Bacteria > Bacillota > Clostridia > Lachnospirales > Lachnospiraceae > Mediterraneibacter_A. Next base: position 21,293 of record JAAVXR010000089.1, read on the forward strand.
ATGGGACATTTCCGCTTGGATCAGTACATCTTAATGCATTCTGTTTTGTATCGGACAGAAATGCTGAAGTTGTGTCAGTTGAAGTTGCCAAAACATACTTTTTATGTGGACAATATTTATGTGTATTATCCACTGCCGCATGTGCGGACGCTCTATTACGTAGATACAGATTTTTATCGTTATTATATTGGGCGTGAAGATCAGTCGGTAAATGAAAAGGTCATGATCAGTAGAGTGGATCAGCAGATTTATGTGACTAAGACCATGATTGATATGTATCAGTTGAATAAGATTGCAAATAAAAAGTTGCGGAAATATATGATGAATTATTTGGCGATCATGATGACTGTTTCTTCTATTTTATGTATTCGTTCCAAAAAACCAGAGAATCTGGAGAAGAAAAAAGAACTATGGAAGTATTTGAAACGTCAGGACAGGAGAGTTTTTTGGAAGATTCGCTATGGAATATTAGGGCAAACGATGAATGTGCCAGGCCGGTCTGGGAGAAAAGTGTCTTCTATGGCATACTCGGTGGCCCGTCGATTGATAGGATTTAATTAAGAGATAGGGATGAAAGGATTCTGAAAAAATAAAATAACAAAGCATATTTTACCAGCCATGGTACATACTAAGCAAAAAGAAAAGGAGTGTGTAACATGGCTGGTAATTTTGCAGAAAGTAAGACAAAGGAAAATTTAATGCGGGCTTTTGCAGGGGAGAGCCAGGCG
>JAAVXR010000090.1 GCA_022790755.1 Hespellia sp.
ATTTATCCGGTGATGCATAACTTCCTGATGGATATGAAAGCACTGAACATGCAGAATCGTACCGTTGCGTTGATTGAGAACGGTTCCTGGGCATGTAAGTCCGGGGATTTGATGCAGAAGTTTATTGATGAAGAACTGAAGGATATGACGGTTCTGAATGAGAGACTTAGTATTGCGTCTTCCATGAATGCTGATAAGAATGTAGAATTGGATGCTTTGGCGGATGCGATTATAGAGTCTATGGGAACCGAAGAATAGTGAGAAGCGGGACTGTCGAAAAGAAAATTGTGGAATCCAATTATCTCTCGACAGTCCCGCTTCAGATTATGTAAAGAATTAATTTCCTTTTGAAGTATGTTCTTTTATGATAGGAGGAATCTGTGCCATCATATTGTCAATGTCTTCGAACATGGCGCTCTTCGTAGTCCCAAGTTTGCTTGCCCCTTTGATATGTTTTACAACATCCTGATACCCGTCTTTCAGTTGCTCAAAGAATCCACATAGCATCTGCAGGGCTGTTTTTGATTCACCGACCACTCTGGAGATCTCAGACTGTACTTCCGTAGCACCCTCTGCCGATTGTGTGATTTCATCAAACATATCATAGGTCTCGTTTACTTTAAACAGACTTCTTCCCAGCGCATTCTGTGATTCCGTGATATTGTTGTTTAACTGTTCTGTTCCCGCTTCCACATCCTGGATACCGGAATCCACCTCGCCTGTCAAGTTCTTGATCTCGTCCGCAAGTTTTTTCACTTCCACAGCCACTACCGCAAATCCTTTTCCCTGTTCCCCGGCTCTTGCTGCTTCTATGGAGGCGTTCAGTGCAAGAAGATTTGTCTGTTCAGCGATAGATACGATACTACTCGTACAAATCTTTATTTTTTCCACCGATTTTTGAAGAGTTTCAAATGTTTTTTCCATTTCACCAAAATAGGTTTCTACCTGCATAGAGCTGTTTTTCAGCTCCTCAACCCCTCCTTGGGCACGAACGACGGATTGGTCGATCCTGTCTTTGACGGTCGCAAATTCACCGGACGCCTGTTCAATACTTGAAAAATTTTGATCAAATTCTTGCAGCTTTTCCTGGAAGCTTCCTGCCTCGGCAAGTATTTTTTCAAAAGAACTCCCGATATTCCCTAATTTTCGTAAGGATTCCACTTCCTTTTGCACGAGTTCGGTATGGTATTCCTTTAAACTGCTCATCACATGCAATATTGGATACAGATCGTTCTTGCTTTCAGACATCTTGTTTGCGTCTTGTTTATTTTTCTTCCAAAACATCATGAATCCTCCTTTACTCAAATACCACACAGGTCATAGACTGATTCACAAAACGGTTGTTATAGTGCTCTCCATAGCCAACAAAACCTGCGTGTGATCCTAACATACTCATATCGCGCAAATACTCCTGCATGTAATGATTCTGAGTAAACAGCAAATATCGGAACAGGCAGTTTACAGAGAATACTGCGGATACCCGAGGGAAATCTTGCTGTATCTGACGAATGGTATCCTTCACAATCGCTCTATAGTCACCCAGTTCCAGAAGAACAAGAACATCCGAGTCATTTACCTGTCTGAAACATGTCAAAGCATCCCCTTTTACTTCTTTGATAGAAATAATACAGATATCGTCTCCATTCAGCTTTCCAAAAGGATTCTTGAAAGTTTGTGTTGTGATTTCCTGTTCTGTGATATGGAGAATATCTTGGTAGACTTGTTTCGCCGGGTATCCATTTAAGGAACCAATCACGTAATTGGCCTTATCCGTCCGGGACGCGATAAAACGATATTTTTCTACCTGATGATAGATGTTTTCCTTATAGGCCTTTACCTTTCCGTTCTGATTCTTTACGATTCCATAGACCACTGCGTCCTCATAAATCTTTCCATTAGCAGACACTTTCCCCGCATCGCCGGTTCCACCTACCAGAGAAATATTTTTTCGTTTCAATACAGAATAGATTGTGGTAAGTACGCAGGCGTCGTTTCCAGTGCAGAAGTCGATGCATATCGTATCACGCTGTGAACCGTTCACATATTTTACATCCTTCTCAAGGCGCTCAATATATTTTACAGGCATAAGGGATACTTCTTCTAACACGTTCGCTGCGGCAGTGATACCACCATAAAAGGCGATCACACTAACGCCTTTCTCAATCACTTTGGTATCATAGCTCATACCGATACATCCAATACTGGGCACTTCGGGATAAAGATTCTCCAACTCTGTTACATGTTTTTCAAATTGATCGGCATTAGAAAACAGCATAATAAATTGGGGATTACTTAATCCTCGAACCGCATCTGTTAAATTTCCCTGTTGACTTTTTCCAAAAAATTGTCTCATAAAAGCGGTCCTCTCTTTCTTTTTTAATGATATGGTATTATTTGACGACTTGTCAATGTATTTCCATTTCTAACAGTGTAAGTTCTCTCGTTTTTTGATCTAATTCCAGAATTTTTTCTATGGTATCTAGTTTTTCTCCGGTATGTTTTTGAAGCATGATTTCCATGATCCTGGGAATGTCCGTATACTTGATTTTGGATTCTAAGAATGCATTCACCAGGACTTCATCCGCCGCGTTTAATACAACTTGATAGCTGTGGCCTTTTTTGATCGCATCGAACGCCAGTTTTAGACATTTGAATTTCTCAAGATCCGGTTTCTCAAATGCAAGGGTATGGATTTGAAATAAATCTAACTTTTCGATCTGATTTTGCAGACGATTCGGATAATTCAGTGCATAAGCGATCGGAATTTCCATGGACTTTGGACCGATGTTTGCGATGATGGTTCCGTCCTCAAATTGTACCATGGAATGCACGAAGCTCTTTCGGTGTACGACAACCTGAATTTGATCGGGTTCTACATCGAATAACCATTTTGCCTCAATGACTTCAAATCCTTTATTCATCATTGTGGAGGAATCAATGGTTACTTTTGCGCCCATATTCCATGTGGGATGATCCAGTGCATCTTCCACAGTAATATTATCGGTAATCTCTTTGTCAAAGAATGGACCGCCGGATGCTGTGAGAAGGATTTTGTCAATTTTGTTGTGTCGTTCTCCATTTAAGCACTGCATGATGGCGCTGTGTTCACTGTCCACGGTCAGTAGAGTCGCGTGATGTTCTCTTGCGGCATGGATGATCAATTCACCGCCAGCGACCAGGACTTCTTTATTTGCCAGGGCGACTGTCTTTCCGTGACGGATCATGTTGTAGGTCGGCTTCAAACCGGAGATTCCGACCAGTGCGGATACTGCGATGTCATAATCCGTCAGATTCGAAATATCCTCCATGCCCTGTGTTCCGAAATGAATATCTAAAGAATCAAACTTCTCTTTCAGGTAGTTTTGATGTTCTTCAGACTTGATGTAGACATGTCTGGGATGGAATTCCAAAATCTGTTCTGCTAATTTTTTGACATTATTTCCTGCAATCAGAGCGGATACTTCAAAAAGCTCTGGATGACTTCTAATCACATTTAAGGTACTGGTTCCGATAGAGCCAGTGGAACCAAATATACTGATTCTTTTTTTCATAACTATTCACCTGATTTGCTTTCCAGTACTTGAATCATTCGTCGTGTTATCAGACAATTAATACACTAGGTTAGGGGACAGAGGATTGCTGTCAATTGGGAAAGTCTGTCGATGATGAAGTCTGCGGGCGTCTGGTCAAAATAAAATCGCTCATCTCGTTTCGCGAAAGTGATGAGGCCAGCGCTTTTGGCAGCCTGGATTCCAAAGGTGGAATCTTCTACAGCAATGCATTCGCAGGGTTTTTTCCCAAGCTTTTCCACGGTATAAAGATAGATTTCCGGATTTGGCTTGCTTTCCCGGAACATTTCCCCACTGATGACGAGATTCACATAAGGTTCCAGTTCAATCTCAAGCATTGCCTGCCGAATATCTTCCATGGGGGAAGAGGAAGCAATCGCAATTTGATACCCTTTTTCTTTCAATTCTGCCATTACCTGTATGATATCTGGATCTTTTACCTCTTTGTAAGGCATGCGACCTTTCATTTCTGTACTGGCGATATACTGATCGTAGATTTGTATGATCTCTTCTTCTGTGATGGGCTCAGTTCTGAATTCGGTCCACCATTTGACCATCATGGATGGGAATTCGGTAAAAGCTTGACCGGCAGTTCGCTTTCGTATTTCCGGATCAATGAAAATCTGATAGTGATCTAGAAATTCTTTCATCCAGTTGTCGTATACATATTCCGTGTCCACAATGACTCCATCCAGATCAAATATGACTGTGTTTATCATTTCCTATGTATCCTTTCTGTTCATCTGTTAAAATCCTACCATATCCTATCATAAAATATGTTTTTGGGGAAGTGTTTCTGCTTATTTTTGCTTTGGATGACTTTACAAATCACAGGGGTTTCACGTATACTAATAATGCTGCTTTGTCAGATTATGGAGAAACAGCAGTTTTTTGAAGGTGTTTGAATGAAAAAAGTAACTGTGATGACAGAGGGGACGATCTGGAAACAGATCCTATTCTTTTCGATTCCATTGATACTTGGAAATCTGTTTCAGCAGTTATACAATACGGTGGATTCAATCATTGTGGGAAATTATATTGGCAATGAAGCACTTGCGGCAGTGGGGTCCAGTGGAGCGGTCATAAATCTTTTGATCAGCTTCTGTATTGGAGCATCCGCGGGTGCAGGGGTTGTGATTTCTCAGTTTTACGGAGCGCAGAAACTGGAAGGGGTGCATAAAGCGGTGCACACCACCGTGGCGATTGCGATTGTGGCGGGGATTATTTTATCGGTGTTTGGTGTATTGACGACGCCGGTTTTGCTCCGCTGGATGGGGACACCACAGGAAGTATTCCCGGAGGCTGTCATCTATTTACAAGTGTTTTTCGGTGGTATTGTATTCTCCGTCATTTATAATATGTGCGCCGGTATTCTGAATGCGGTTGGAAATTCCAGAAGATCTCTGGTTTACCTCATCATCGCGGCGACGTCTAATATTTTCCTGGATCTTTTGTTTGTCGTCGTATTTCATATGGGAATTGTCGGAGTCGCGTTGGCTACGGATATCAGTCAGCTCTTGTCTTGTATTTTTATACTTGCGTTTTTGATGAAAAGTAAAGAAGATTACCATGTGAATTTTCGGGAAGTACGATTTTATACGGGATATCTGTCCAGGATTGTCCGTCTAGGTCTCCCCACCGGATTACAAAATATTGTGATTTCTCTGTCTAACGTCATTGTTCAGACGAGCGTGAACAGTTTTGGCTCCATTGCGATGGCTGGTTTTGCTGCATACATAAAGGTGGATGGGTTTAATATCCTGCCGGTACTTAGTTTTGGCATGGCCGCCACCACGTTTACCGGACAGAACGTAGGGGCAGGAAAGTATGATCGTGTGAAAAAGGGGGCGGTAGTCTCCGTGGTGATGGGAATCATTTATGCAGTCGTGATTGGTGCTTTGCTATTGTTGTTTGCGCCGCAGGTGATCGGTGTTTTTACACAGGATCAGAAGGTGGTGGAATATGGAGTGTATGTTACAAAATATTTTTGCCCGTTTTATTGGCTTCTGTCCTGTCTGTAGATTCTGACGGGGATGATTCGGGGTGCGGGAAAGACGATGCAGGCGATGGTTGTTTTCCTGATATCATTCTGTGTCTACCGGGTCGCCTGGAGCTGGATTCTGATGCCGATTCATCATGATCTGGGTCTGCTCATGCTGGTTTATCCAACTTCATGGGTCGTCGGAGTAGTGATGATTCTACTGTATGTCTGGAAAGGAAACTGGTTGCCGAAAAAGAACACATAAATAAATGGATCAATGGGAGAAAAATATGTTTGGGTATATTTCTATTTACGAACCAGAGTTGAAAATGAAAGATTTTCGGAGATACAAAGCATATTACTGTGGTTTGTGTAAGGCTCTGAAAGAGCAGTTTGGCAGTGTTGGGCAGTTGACACTGACTTATGATATGACTTTTGTGATTATTTTGCTCACTTCACTGTATGAGAGTCAGATTTCTGAACAACAATGCCGCTGTAAAGTGCATCCGATAAAAAAGCAGGCGATTTTGACCAGTGAGATGACAGAGTATGCGGCGGATATGAATCTGGTTCTGTCGTATTATCATATGAAAGATAATTGGGAAGATGAGCGTAAAATCAGTGGTTTTGTAGGGATTTGTGCATTGCGTTATCAAGTAAAAAAAGTGATCGAAAAGTATCCAAGACAATGTCGAACGATACAAAGAGAATTAAAGGCAATTCTGCGGTATGAAAAGAAAAATGTCACGGACATTGATCTGGTATCCGGATGTTTTGGCCGGTTGATGGGGGAGTTATTGGTCTATCGGGTGGACCATTGGGAGAAATCTCTTCGGAGAATGGGATTTTTTCTTGGGAAATTTATTTACGTGATGGATGCGTATGAAGATCTGGAGAAGGATAAAAAAGAAAATCTATACAATCCTCTGAAAGAACTGAGCCAAAGAGCGGACTATGAGGAATACTGTAAGGAAATGCTCTGTATGATGATCGCAGAATGTAGTGCAGAATTTGAAAAACTCCCTTGTCTGGAGGAAGTTGAGATTCTGCGAAATATTCTATATGCCGGCGTATGGAACCGGTATCAGAGGATGCAGAAGGAGAAGTGATGAACAGAGATTTGACAAATGGGAATATTACAAAATCACTGTTGCTGTTTGCGCTTCCCATGATCGCAGGAAATATGCTTCAACAGCTGTATAATGTCGTGGACACTTTGATTGTGGGACGCTTTTTGGGCAAAGAAGCGCTAGCAGCAGTCGGGACTTCCTATACACTGATGACGTTTCTGACTTCCATTTTGCTGGGGCTTTGTATGGGGAGTGGGGTGGCTTTTTCGGTTTGTTATGGCATGAGAGATCTTGACCGAATGAAGTCCAGCATTTTTCAGTCTTTTACCATGATTGCCTCGATCAGTGCGGTGATGAGTGTCATCGTGTTTGTGGGAATTGATCCGATCATGCTGCTTCTGCAAGTGCCAAGGGATATCTATGATCTGATGAGAGAGTATCTCTGGATCATTTTTTGGGGAATCAGCGCAACATTTTTTTACAATTACTTTGCGTCTCTTTTGCGCGCGGTGGGAAATTCTGTGGTTCCGCTTTCCTTTCTCGGGATTTCGGCAGTTTTGAATATCGTTTTGGATCTTTTATTTGTGATTCGTTTTCAGATGGGGGTACAAGGGGCGGCGGCTGCGACGGTGATTTCCCAGTTTGTAGCTGGAATTGGCATTGGATGGTATACTCTGAGGCATTTTCCAGAGTTTCGGATTCAGAAAAAACATATGAGATGGAACCGCACGCTACTTCATGAAATTTTCCAGCTTTCTTTCCTGACATGTCTTCAGCAGTCGGTGATGAATTTCGGGATTTTAATGATACAGGGACTGGTGAACAGTTTTGGAGCTGCGGTAATGGCTGCTTTTTCGGCGGCCGTCAAAATTGATACGTTTGCATATATGCCTTCGCAGGACTTTGGAAATGCGTTCTCTACGTTTGTAGCGCAGAATTATGGGGCTGGAAAAAGAGAGAGGATTCGGGAAGGGATTCGGAAAGCAGCGATTGTGATTTTGGTTTTCTGTACGATCATCAGTATTCTGGTGTGGTTGTTTTCCAGATCGCTTTTGATGTTGTTTATTCGGCCGGAAGAAACAGAGATTCTGAGAATCGGAGTTTCCTACCTTCGAACGGAGGGCGCATTTTATTGTCTGATTGGCTTTCTCTCGTTATTCTATGGGTTCTATCGTGCAATCAAGCGTCCAGGAATGTCCGTGGTATTGACTGTGATCTCTTTGGGGTCCCGTGTGGTGTTGGCGTATATGTTGGCGCCGATTCCTGCGATCGGTGTGCAGGGAATTTGGGCGGCAGTACCCATCGGATGGTTTTTGGCTGATTTGGTAGGGTTTTTATATTACCGGCTGCGGTGTGAAAAGCAGCTGTGAGTCTGGACATTTTTGGGAAATTAGTATATGATAATGCGTAGAAAATGATCTGTTTATGTTGAAACACGCACAGAATAGAGGAAAGGGTGAAAGAAGACATTCATCCATACCTGCTTGTGCTGTGAAACACGCACAGAATGGAGGAAATTATGTATAAAAATCCATATGATGTACTGGAGATTTCTCCGAATGCTTCGGACGAAGAGGTGAAGGCTGCATATCGGGAATTGACACGGAAATATCATCCAGATGCAAACGTAAATAATCCGCTCGCAGACTTAGCGGAGGAGAAATTTAAAGAAGTACAGGAAGCGTATGACACGATCATGCGTGAGCGACAGAGTGGGTACACTGGATATCAGTCTTCCGGTCAGTACCAGAACGGCGGATATCAGCCAAATCAGGATGTACAGACGGTCTATAATTTTATCAATTCGAGACGATATCGGGATGCATTGAATCATTTGAATCGGATGCCGGACAGGGATGCCATGTGGTATTATCTGAGTGCTGCGGCAAATATGGGCGTGGGAAACAATGTTTTAGCACTCGATCATGCGCGCCAGGCGGTCAATATGGAGCCAGGTAATCCGCAGTACAGGCAACTCCTGGATCAGGTGGAGTGGAATAGTCGAAGATATCAAAATATGTCTCCTTATGGGGGCGGGTATGGAACAGGTAATTCCTGCAGTACCGGTAATATTTGTTGTGATCTTTGGTGTGCAGACAGTCTGTGTGAATGTATGGGAGGAGATCTTTGTTCATGCATGTAAATGCGAAGAAAATGGCTTTTGGCGGTGTGCTTCTGGCCATGACGCTGCTCTGCATGCTGCTGGGAAGCATTTTGGAGACAAACACCTTGTTTTTGCTGGCGCTTGCTTCGTATTTTGTGGGAATTGTGATCCGTGAATTCGGAATGGGGACGGGTGGCGCGTTTTATGTGGCAGGAGTGTTGCTTGGGATGTTTCTTGCTCCGAACAAGTTTTACGTATGTTCTTATGCTGCCATGGCGTTATATATTTTGGTAATTGAGTTCGTGTGGTTGCGGATCGGGAAGATGAAGATGCGCAATCCTGATAGAATTGCAAAATTATTTTGGGTGATAAAATTTCTAGCTTTTAATGTGATTTATCTTCCTATGATTTTGGGATTTGGACAGTTTTTGTTTGCGAGAAAGCTTTCAGGGTGGATGCTTGCGGCTGTAATTTTGGGTGGTCAGCTTGGTCTGTTTTTGTATGACAGGGCGTATGAATATGTGCAAGTATATCTTTGGGGTAGGCTTCGCAAATATCTAAAATAAAAGACCATAAAAGGAGAGGGAAATATGGCTTCGTTTGTGAAAGATATCACGTCTTTTTACGGGACTGGAGCAAGGAATGATGCCGGACAAACTCTGGAGGAATTTCTGGACGTTTATGATCCATATAAATATAAGACACCGAGCTGTACGACAGATGCGGTGGTCTTTTCTTATACCGAAAAATTAAGTCGAAGCCTGGAAGGGTTGAAGATTCTGTTGGTGCAGAGGAGCAACCACCCAAGCATCGGTTTCTGGGCGCTGCCGGGAGGATTCATTGAGTTGGAGGAGAATCTGGAAGATACGGCGAGAAGAGAGCTGGAGGAGGAAACTGGAGTAAAAGATCTGACGATGGAGCAGATCGCGGTTTATGGTGACTGGGATCGAGACCCGAGAGCAAGGATCATCACGACGGCATATATGGCGCTGGTGCGAGAAAGTGATGTGAAAGTACAGGCGGGGGATGACGCTGCGGATGCCGCATGGTGTCGGGTATCTTTTGAACGGTTGGATTCTGTGCAGCAGGGGAAACAGAAGATAAGTCGGTACAGATTACGTGTAGAAAATACACAAAAACAGGTATTTACGGAGGCGGTTGTGAAGCGGGTAGTCCGAGGGAATGTCATTCGGGAAGAGAAGTTCACGGTGGAAGAGCGCGGAATGCTCGCCTCGGACCATGCGGCAATTATTGTACAGGCTTTATTGAAGTTACAAGAACGTCTGGAGGATCATCGTGGTTAAGATATCGTCAAATGTGTCCCTTGTTTGAGACATAGCTTTATGATAAGATGGGAAACGGAATGGAGGAAAGGGTGAAAGAAAGGCGTTTCACCCCATACCTGCTTGTGCTGTGAAGCGTGCACAGAATGGAGGAAATGATGGAAAACGAAACAATATCAAAAAATTTTATTGAGCAGGAGATTGATAAGGATCTGCGGGAGGGAGTTTACGATCATGTCTGTACAAGATTTCCGCCGGAGCCGAACGGATACCTGCATATTGGTCATGCGAAGTCTATTCTTTTGAATTATGGATTGGCACAGGAATATGGCGGAACATTTCATATGAGGTTTGACGACACAAACCCTACAAAGGAAAAGATGGAGTTTGTGGAGTCTATTAAAGAAGATATTCAGTGGCTGGGAGCCGATTGGAAGAAACATCTTTATTTTGCGTCTGATTATTTCGATCAGATGTATGCCTGTGCGGTAAAACTGATTGAAAAAGGAAAAGCGTATGTGTGTGATTTGACTCCAGATGAGATTCGCGAATATCGCGGTACATTGACGGAACCTGGAAAGAACAGTCCATACCGGGAGCGTACGGTGGAGGAAAATCTAGCGTTGTTTGAGGAGATGCGGGAAGGCAAAGTGGCAGACGGAAGCCGAGTGTTGCGTGCGAAGATTGATATGGCGTCTCCGAACATCAATATGAGAGATCCGATTATTTATCGTGTGGCACATATGTCCCACCACAATACATTGGATAAATGGTGCATTTATCCAATGTATGATTTTGCGCATCCGATTGAAGATGCGATTGAGGGGATCACACATTCTATCTGTACTCTGGAATTCGAGGATCACAGACCGCTTTACGATTGGGTGGTGCGAGAGTGTGAGTTCGAGAATCCGCCGCGTCAGATTGAGTTCGCTAAATTGTATCTCACGAACGTTGTAACGGGAAAACGTTACATTAAGAAGTTAGTGGAAGATCAGATTGTGGATGGTTGGGACGATCCAAGACTGGTTTCGATTGCGGCACTGCGCCGCCGTGGATTTACTCCGGAATCCATTAAAATGTTTATTGATTTGTGCGGCGTGTCAAAGAGTCAGAGCTCTGTGGATTATGCGATGCTAGAGTACTGTATCCGAGAGGATCTAAAGTTGAAAAAGCCGCGTGTGATGGCCGTATTAGATCCGGTGAAGTTGATCATTGACAATTATCCAGAAGGAGAAGTCGAGTATCTGGATGCCCCGAATAACTTAGAAAATGAAGCGCTGGGGAATAGAAAAGTGCCGTTTTGCAGAGAGTTGTACATTGAGCGGGAAGACTTTATGGAGGAACCGCCGAAGAAGTATTTCCGTCTATATCCGGGCAATGAAGTTCGTCTCATGAATGCATATTTCGTGACGTGTACGGGCTTCGAGAAAGATGAGAAAGGAAATGTCACGGTCGTGCACTGTACGTACGATCCGGAGACGAAGAGCGGCAGCGGATTTTCTGGAAGAAAGGTCAAAGGAACCATTCATTGGGTTTCGGCGCAGCACGCCGAGAAAGCGACCGTGCGCCTCTATGAGAATCTCGTGGACGAAGAAAAGGGTGTCTACAATAAGGAAGACGGTTCTCTGAATCTGAATCCGAATTCTTTGACGGTAAAAGAAATTCTGGTAGAACCTAGCTTGAAGCAGGCAAAGGCATACGACAGTTTTCAGTTTGTCAGACAGGGGTATTTTTGCGTGGATGCGAGAGATTCCAGACCGGATAATCTAGTGTTCAATCGGATTGTTTCGCTGAAGAGTTCTTTTAAATTGCCGAAGAAATGATAGACTCTGAATGAGAGTTTGCTTCCAAATGTAATGGAGCAGTCGGAAAATGATATTTTATAATGTATAGATGTATCCACGAGGATATGCGCTATCTATTGCAGAAATAAAATGTTTTCTGGCTGCTCTTTTCTTTGTAAAAGAAAGCCATAGAAACGGAGGAATACAGATGCATGAATTGACTATTCATTTGCAGCCAAACGCGAAAGAACCTTTGTATGAGCAGATTTATTCCTATGTAAAGCAGAATATACAGAATGGAAAAATGAAAAGCGGGGAGAAGCTGCCTTCGACGAGGATGTTGGCAAAATATCTGGAAGTCAGCCGCAGTACAATAGAGCTTGCGTATGAGCAACTATTATCGGAGGGGTACATAGAAGCCGTTCCCTGTAAGGGTTATTTTGTGGCGCAGATTGAAGAATTATTTCAGTGGAATCCAACAAAGAGAAATTTACCAGAGGAGACGGAAGAGAAAGCAGCTTCATATGTATATGATTTTTCACCGAATGGAGTAGATCTGAACAGTTTTCCTTATAATGCATGGCGGAAGTTGGCCGGGGAAAGTCTTGTGGAGGATAGGACGGAACTGTTTCGTTTGGGAGACTCTCAGGGAGAGTGGGGGCTGCGCAATGCAATCTGTAATTATCTCTATCAGGCCAGAGGAGTGAATTGTACGCCGAAGCAGGTAGTTGTTGGCGCTGGAAATGATTATCTGCTTATGCTTCTCAGTACGATATTGGGTCAAAATCACACGGTGGCTCTGGAAAATCCGACTTATAAGCAAGCCTATCGTCTGTTTCAGAATTTATCTTATCAGGTTTGCACGGTGGATATGGACGAGAGTGGAATGCGGGTGGAAGATCTGGAGAAAACGAACGCAGATATCGCGTTTGTGATGCCTTCGCATCAATATCCGCTGGGGACTGTGATGCCGTTGAAACGGCGGTTGGCTCTCTTGAAGTGGGCGGATGCGAAGGAAGGACGTTATATCGTGGAAGATGATTATGACAGTGAATTTCGGTATAAAGGAAAACCCATTCCCGCGTTACAGGGATATGACAGGAACGGGAAAGTGATTTATATTGGAACTTTTTCAAAATCCATTGCACCGGCGATCCGCATGAGTTATATGGTGCTTCCCGCGCCTGTTTTAAAGTCGTATGAGGAAAGAAGCCGATTCGTGAATTCTACGGTATCGAAAGTAGATCAGATGATTCTGCAGAAATTCATAGAGCAGGGATATTTTGAGCGGCACTTGAACAAGACGCGGGCTCTTTATAAAAATCGCCATGACACATTGCTTGCCTCTTTACGTCCGTTGCAAAGGTTTTGTACGATTTCGGGTGAAAATGCCGGTGTGCATCTCTTGCTGCATTTTAAAAATCAAAAAGAGGAGGACCTAATTGCCGCGGCAAAAGAACAAGGGATACTTGTGTATGGTTTGTCAGAATATTATGTAGAGTCGCCAAAAAGAAATGAGGCCGTCATCATGCTGGGATACGCAAATCTGCAGGAAGAGAAGATTCGGAAAGCGACAGCACTTCTGATAGAGGCATGGAAGGATTTGATATGTTGAAAAAGAATGCCGCCAAATAGGCGGCATGTGTTCAGGGATATCCATAAATGCTTAAGATTCCTGAGAGTTCTCCTTTGCATCTTCTGAGGATTTTGTCTGATTTAATGGAACATATTCTCTTTCTGCTGTCGGCGTGGACTCTTCGTCCGAGTCGAAACTGTCGTCTGTCGGATCATCACAGGTCAAATCTTCCTCTTCGTCCTTTCCGTGAAAATATGCATATAGAACGCCGATTGCCGCACCAATAGCAGCAAGAATGAGTAAATATCTAGCTGATTTGCGCAATATAAAGTCCTCCTTTCTTAATCTAGGCAGACAAAGCCCGCCTGTCCCGTAAATTTCATTGTAATACTTTTTTTGAGAAATTACAATATGCCCTTGTTGAGGAAAAAAAGATTTTATGATAAACTGAAAACAGAGGAGGCAGTTTAAAAAATGAATTATCCTATAGCAACGCCGGTAAAAAAGGCGAAAAAAGGAATATTGAGTGTTGTCTTCAGTCGTACGGCTTTGATTCTGACCTTGTTGGCCATTCAGTTGGGTATGATGATAGCAATGGCGACGATTCTGCGGGATTACCGTACTTATATGTACGTGGTTTCATCGGTATTGAAGGCGATTGTACTGATTTATATTATCAACGAACGTGGAAATCCCGTGTTTAATATGACATGGATTTTGTTGATTACGATTTTCCCTGCATTTGGCACTTTGTTTTATATTTATGTAAAGTCTGAAGTCGGTTCGCGCGCACTGGGAAAGCAACTTTCAAAGCGTAAACTGGAGATTCGGAAATATATGAAACAGAATCCAAAGATTATTGAGAATCTTAGGATCAGCAAACCGGCAGATGCGAATCTGGCTCATTATATGAAATATCAATTGGGTTTTCCTGTCTATCGAAACACAAAAGCGATGTTCTTTTCCTGCGGGGAGGAGAAGTTCGCGGCTTTGACACGGGAGTTGCGTCGCGCGAAGAGGTTTATTTTTCTGGAATACTTTATCGTGGAAGAAGGATATATGTGGAGCACAATTCTGGATATTCTGAAAGAAAAAGTGCAAGAAGGCGTGGAAGTTCGCTTCATGTATGATGGGATGTGTAGCATCTCAATGTTGCCCTACGACTATCCGAGAAAACTCCAGAAGTTTGGAATTCGCTGTAAGATGTTTAGTCCTTTGCATCCTATCCTCTCTACTGTTCAGAACAATCGTGATCACCGGAAGATCTGTGTGGTTGACGGAAGAGTTGCATTTACTGGCGGGATCAATCTTGGGGATGAATACATAAACAGAAAGGAACGTTTCGGGTATTGGAAAGACACGGCCGTTTTGTTGGAGGGGGATGCTGTACAGAGCTTCACGATGATGTTTCTTCAGATGTGGAATGCGACGGAAAGAAAACGGGAAAACTACAGAAGATATCAGACCAAGATGTCCGAAGGCGTCAAAAGAGAGCTGGGCTTTGTACTCCCTTATGGGGACAGTCCTTTCGATCATGAAGAAGTTGGAGAAACCGTCTATTTACATATTTTGAATCATGCGAAGAAATATGTGCATATTATGACGCCGTATTTGATATTGGATAACGCGATGCTTGATACGCTGACGAGAACGGCAAAAAGTGGAATCGAAGTGTGTATTATTATGCCGCATATTCCAGATAAATGGTATGCGTTTGTACTTGCAAAGACCTATTATCGGGAACTGTTGGAGGCTGGTGTGCAGATCTATGAATTCACGCCAGGATTTGTACATGCAAAGATTTTTGTGGCAGATGATGATACGGCGACCGTGGGAACGATCAATTTGGATTTCCGAAGTCTCTATCTGCATTTCGAATGTGGGGCTTATATTTATAACAATCCGGTAGTGAGAGAGATTGAAAAGGATTTTCAAAAAACACTCAAAAAATGCCAGAGTGTCACGCTCACGGAGGTGCGTAATCAGAAACTGACGGAAAAAATCTGCGGCCGTGTGTTGAGAATGATTGCCCCTCTGATGTGAAAGTGCATAAAAACATAATAAAATGAAGAATTCCCGTAAAATATTTTACAGAACAGAAAAAGTATAGTATAATTTCTAAGGCGGTCCAAAAGGGCGGCCGATAACGTTGAAAATGCGAGGATTACGCAGGAGGAGTCTGATATGGTAAAAGCTGTAGTAGGAGCGAACTGGGGAGACGAAGGTAAGGGTAAAATCACGGACATGCTTGCAAAAAAAGCGGATATTATTATCCGATTTCAGGGTGGAGCAAATGCCGGACATACCATTATAAACAATTATGGGAAGTTTGCGCTGCATACATTGCCGTCCGGTGTGTTCTATGATCATACAACAAGTATTATTGGAAATGGAGTTGCTCTGGATATCCCACGGTTGATTCAGGAGATTCAGGATATTACAATGGACGGTGTGCCGCAACCGAAGATTTTGGTATCGGACCGTGCGCAGATCGTGATGTCTTATCACAAGAATTTTGATGCGTACGAGGAGGAACGTCTTGGTGGAAAATCATTCGGTTCCACAAAGTCTGGAATCGCACCGTTTTATGCCGATAAGTATTCGAAAATTGGGTTCCAGGTCAGCGAACTGTTTGATGCTAAGCGGCTCAGAACAAAGGTGGAGAATATTGTAGAACAGAAGAATGTGTTGTTGGAGCATCTTTATCATAAACCTCTGATTGATGTGGAGGAGTTGTATCAGGAACTGCTGGGATATAAAGAATTGATTGAGCCTTATGTTTGTGACACTTCCAGCTTCCTGCATGATGCTTTAAAAGAGGGCAAAGAGATTCTGTTGGAAGGACAGTTGGGAACATTGAAAGACCCGGATCACGGGATCTATCCGATGGTCACGTCCTCTTCCACGTTGGCGGCTTATGGCGCGATCGGTGCAGGAATTCCTCCTTATGAGATCAAACAGATCATTACGGTGTGTAAGGCATATTCCAGCGCGGTAGGAGCAGGTGCATTTGTCAGTGAGATTTTTGGAGAGGAAGCAGATGAATTGAGACGACGCGGCGGCGACGGTGGAGAGTTCGGAGCTACGACCGGGCGTCCAAGGCGTATGGGATGGTTTGACTGTGTAGCCTCCAAGTACGGGTGTAAATTGCAAGGGACGACGGACGTTGCGTTCACGGTGCTGGATGTTTTGGGATATCTGGACGAGATTCCGGTCTGTGTTGGTTATGAGATTGATGGAGAGGTGACTACAGATTTTCCAGTGACAAGTCTTCTGGAAAAGGCAAAACCGGTGATGAAAATACTTCCTGGATGGAAGCAGGATATCCGTGGAATCAAGAAATACGAGGATTTACCGGAGAATTGTAGAAAGTATGTAGAATTTATAGAACAGGAGATTGGGTATCCGATCACATTGATCAGTAATGGTCCTGGAAGAGATGATATTATCTACCGAAAATTCAACGGATGAGTTTACAGGAGCAATCTTTATGAAAAAAGGAATACGTATTCTGGCTTTGCTGGGAGCAATACTCTTGGCAGGATTGTATTTGAGCACGCTCGTCTTTGCTTTTTGGCAAAGCGAGTTGGCGCTGCAGTTGTTAAAGAGTTCGGTCGCACTTACCATATTGCTTCCGATTCTGCTATATGCGTTCTTCCTGATAGGCAAAGTATCCTGCAGTCGAAAGCAACAGGACCAGGAGTCCCAGAATACGAAGGAAAGGTGAAAGAAAAACATAGAGAATATCTGAAACAAGTTGCATAGTCCTCCATTATCTATTAATAATTGTTCTTTTTGAGTCGATACATAATATAGACAGAACAATGTGGATATGGTAAAGATATAGAAATGAGGGATCTTATGCAGGTAAGAAACGAAAAGACTTATGCAGATTCCAGGCTCAAGGAGTTGTCTCAGATGGATTTCCAGAAGGAGTTTCAGACGAGCGCTACGCAGGAGCAGTCGGATGCAACTCGAATGATGAATTATCTGAAAGATAAGTATCAAAATATCAGATTTCATTTTATCTCTTTTGATCACAGTTATCAGATTGGAAAGTATGGCGCAGCGCAAACAGGGATGAATAATGTAGCGATTTCGCCAGAGTTGCTGGAAAAAATGGCGACGGATGAAGAGGTGCGCAAACAGGTTGAGAATGTCCTGGATCATATGAGTAATTACCAGAATTCTGCCAAAGCGGAAGCATTTCTTCGAGATAAAGAACTGGTGAGTATGGGGCTTGTATTGGATGAAGACGCTCAGGTGTCCATGTGGTCGGCGACGAAGGAGCGGGATAAAGAATCCATTTACCCCAAATATTGGAGAGATGAAAAATCAACTTCTTTTTACGAGACACATCAGAAGAAGAAAAGCAGTACGAATTCATATAATTATTCTCACACTTCCAATATGCTGCGCTTGGCCAATGCAAAAAATGTGCCTGCAGTCCGGGGATTGATTGCAGCAAAATATGGCGAGATTCAAAAGGTAAAAATGCAGGTTACGGATTCTACGGAGGCGGCGGCAATTGTTCGGAAAATCAGATCGGTGATTCAAAATGGGACGATTAAGATCGCACGGCTTCACAAGGAAGAGAATTTGGAGCGTCTGAAAAAATCTGCGGAAAAGAAAATGAAGGAAAAACTGGCCAAACAGCTTGCCGAGGAATTGCGGCGTAAGCGAACTGCAAGGAGAGGGCTGGAGCAGAGCCAGACTGCTCATCTGGACGATGTCATGCCTAAGTCTGGAATGAGTGAAGAACAGTTCCGACAGATTGCGGAGCAGTATGTGCAGGCTATGATGCCGGATCTGGCAGGTGGCGGAGTAGATATTTCCGTGGATGGTGCATCGGCGGCAGGTTCCGTGGATGTTACAGTGGTTTCTGCCCCTGTGGTTACCGTAGATTGTGCGGTATAAAATATATGAAAAAATAAAAGGAGTCCAATAGCGATGAGTGAGAAATGTTTATTAGATCAGTGGAGAGATATGGCCTATTCCAGGGAGATGGATAAAGGACAGTTGGAGAGATTCTGGGCCATTTATTTTGATGTAGAAAAAGGGGTGTATGAAAAGCTATTGGCTGAACCGGATACAGAAGTAAGAGGGACCGTGCAGGAACTTGCCGATCGTTATGAGATGGATTTGCTGACGATGGTAGGTTTTTTGGATGGAATCAATGATAGTCTGAAGGAACCCAATCCGATTGAGACGATGACGGAATCTACGGAAGTCAGTCTTGTATATGACAAAGAAAAGCTTTACAAAAATATGGTGGATGCAAAAGCGGATTGGCTGTATGGACTTCCGCAGTGGGAAGCCATTTTTGATGAAGAGACGAGGAAGCGTCTTTACAAAGAGCAGAAGAATTCCGGAACAGTTCGAAAAGAGAAAAAAATTGGAAGAAATGATCCTTGTCCGTGTGGCAGTGGGAAGAAATACAAAAAGTGTTGTGGAAGATAGAACATGTTATACTGTGGATTATTAGGTCTTATTTATTATTTGATGATACGGTTTTATACAGGGAGAAAAGATACTACTTTTCTTCCTTTTTGGTTGATTTTTGGGGTGTCTTGTACCGTCTGTGGGATCGTGTTGCCATGGCTTCCGACTTGGGTCCAGGACTCTATGTGGTTGATTTTGGGGATTCCATTTCTGATTTTCATGATTGCAGAGATTGTGATTTGTAGTGCTATGATACAGACTCCTAGGGAAGGACTTCGATTTATCATCGTGTTAGGGGCACAGGTCAGAGGGGAGCGCGTTACCAATTCACTGAAGAGGAGGTTGGATAAGGCGGCGGAATACCTTTATCAAAATTCAGGTACAAGGGCGATTTTATCCGGAGGACAGGGTAAAGGCGAGGATATTACGGAAGCGGAGGCGATGTACCGTTATCTGAAGGCACGGGGGATTGATGCCGGACGATTGATTCGGGAAAAGGAGTCTGTTTCTACCTGGGAGAATTTGAAAAAAAGCCAGTCATTTGTTGTGGATCTCACACAGCCGGTGGGCATCGTTACCAATAATTTTCATATGTATCGTGCTCTGATGATGGGAAGGAATCAAGGATATCGGAATCTGGATGGGATCGTTGCCAGTTCCAATCCGGTGCTTCTGCCGAATTATCTTGTGCGGGAATTTTTTGCTTGTATGCGATCATGGATCATTTATCGTGGTCGATAATTCTGATCGTTGAATTTTAATCAAGAAATATGTTGGGTGTTTAGTACAGTAAGATTTGAACAGAATAAGGAAAAGGGAGGGTTCCATTGAAAAATATATATGATTGTTATACGTTGAATAATGGAGTTTCGATTCCCTGTGTGGGATATGGAACGTACAAAGCGGCCGATGGTGATAGCGCTGAGGTGATTCGAACGGCGATCGAGGCTGGGTATCGTTATTTTGATACGGCGTCTTTCTATGGAACGGAAGAGTATCTTGGGGAAGCAATTCAGGAGAGTAAGATTCCAAGAAAAGATTTTTTTATCGCTTCAAAGGTATGGAAAGCGGAAATGGGATATGAAAATGTGAAGAAGGCATTCGGAAAATCTTTGGAAAAGTTGAAGACCGATTATTTGGATTTGTATCTGATACACTGGCCACTCCCGGAAGAAAACTATGGGAAGTGGAAGGAGTTAGATCTCGATACCTGGAGAGGAATGGAAGAATTGTATCATGCTGGGAGAGTTCGTGCGATCGGTGTGAGTAATTTTCTGCCGCATCATTTACAGAATCTCTTAGATTATGCGGAGGTCAAACCGGCAGTGGATCAGGTTGAATTTCATCCAGGTTACACTCAGGAAGCAACAGTACAGTACTGTCAAGAACGGGGAATCCAGGTGCAGGCATGGAGTCCGATTGGTCGTATGCGAATCGTGAAGGAACCGTTGCTCGTAGAAATGGCAAAAAAATATGGAGTGTCTCCGGTTCAGATCTGTCTGCGGTATGCTTTACAAAGAAAAGTGATCCCTTTACCCAAATCTTCCTCTATGGAACGAATGAAGCAAAATCAGAATCTGTTCGGGTTTGAAATTGAACAGGAAGATATGTGGCGTCTGACAACTTTGCCCGTCATGGGATGGTCCGGAGAACATCCGGATAGATATCGAGTGAAAGTGTTAGAATCTACAGAACGTTATGATCTATAATATTCAAAAATTTTTGAAAATCGTATATTTTCAAAATAAACGGTGCAAAATAATTCTGATTAAGAATATAAGGAGGTATTTCTATGCCGGAATTAAAATGTACCGTACAGACTTGTGTACACAACAAACAATTTTTATGTGATTTGGATAAGATTCAGGTTGGGGGCAGTCAGGCGAGAGATTCAAGAGAGACATGCTGTGATAGTTTCCAGGAGCGTAAGGGCGATAGTTACAGTAATGTTGCAGAAGGAACCGCTTCTGATATGACAAACATTGACTGCAAAGCAATGGAATGTGAATATAATGATCACTGTAAATGCCATGCAGGGAAGATCAGTGTAGAAGGCTCCCAGGCTCACAAGTGTGAGGGAACAGAATGTGCGACGTTTCACTGTGGATGCTAAGAAAAAGAGATAGGAAACATTTTGTATTTTGCGAATAGGGGCAGTGAGAAGAACCTGGCAGACATTTGATGTCTGTCAGGTTCTTGAATTGTAAAATGGAGTTGTCTCAGAAATATCAGGATCAAAAATTCTGTGGAAAAGATTGCAGTACAAAAAGGAAAGGAGTATAATGACACTATATGTTTTGAAAGGAGTCACAGAATCCGTGTTATAAAATTATGAAAGTCAAAACGGTTTTTTGTGTGGGAATATGATTGAAGATAATAAAAATCAGCAGGAGAGGAATATAGGTGACACGGATTCCAAGGAGGAAGAGAGCGCGAAAGAATATTATGCGAATCGGCCGACATTCAAAAAGAAAGGGCCTTCTAAAATAAGGCAGCAATTCAGCGAGGGAATGACTTTTTTTCTGGTGATCGCAGCATCCATTTTATTTTATTTTGGGTTATTCCATCTGGAACAGATTTCTGGAATTATTATAACATTTATGGAAGTTGCAAAGCCTGTGATATATGGGCTTGCAATTGCATTTCTTTTGAATCCAATCGTTAAAAGAGTGGATCGTTTTTTATATCCAAAGTTGCGGATCATATTTCCGGATGACAGGCGTCCAAGACAGCTTAGTCGCTCGGTTGGGATTTTTACTTCATTGCTTATCTTGATGGCGGTCATTGTTGCACTGTGTAATATGTTGCTGCCGGAATTATACTCCAGTATTCGAGATATGGTGTTTAAGGTACCAAGTCAGTTAAATGATCTCATTGATACTCTGAATGAGATGAATTCTAGAAATACGACAATTAGTACGATCCTTGCGAATGTGGTGGCGGAAGGGACGGATTATTTGCAGAAATGGTTGCGGAATGATCTGCTTCGTCAGACGAACGTCATTATGACAAATCTTACAGTCGGCGTCATCAATATTGTCAGCGGGATGTTGAATATTGTTATTGGGATTATCGTATCTATCTATGTACTTTACAGCAAGGAGATGTTTTCTCGCCAGTGTAAAAAAGTGGTTTATTCTATGTTGAAACCTCGCTATGCGAATCTTATGTTACATATTACACGGAAAAGTAATGAGATTTTCAGTGGATTTATTATTGGAAAGATTATTGATTCTATGATTATCGGGGTATTATGTTTTATCGGGCTGACTGTGCTAAAGATGCCTTATGTTATTTTGGTGAGTGTGATTGTGGGAGTTACAAATATTATACCGTTTTTTGGACCATATATTGGTGCGATTCCCAGTGCAATCTTGATTTTATTGGATGAACCAAAAAAGGGAATCTATTTTGTGATTTTTATTCTGGTTTTACAACAGTTGGATGGGAATGTAATCGGTCCGAAAATTCTTGGTGATTCCACGGGCCTTTCTGCATTCTGGGTAGTTTTTGCAATTTTGTCAGGGGGAGGTTTGTTTGGGATTCCAGGGATGATTCTTGGAGTACCGACATTTGCAGTGATTTACTATATTATCACAATGGTGGTCAACTGGAGATTGGAATTGAAACACCTTCCGACGGGCTCCTCATATTATGACGAACTCAGTTATGTAGATAATGGTGGAAAATATGTTCATTCGGATGAGCATAAAGAACAGATACAAAAAGAAAGCAGTGAGGAATAAAAATGCCAATTAGAGTGCAAAATGATTTACCAGTGAAAGAAATTCTGGAAAGTGAAAATATATTTGTGATGGATGAATGCCGTGCAGCACATCAGGATATTCGTCCCATCAAAATAGGGCTTTTGAATTTGATGCCGTTGAAGGAGGATACAGAACTGCAGATTTTGCGATCTCTTTCCAATACACCTTTACAGGTGGATGTGGTTTTTGTGCGATTGACGAGCCATGCTTCCAAGAATACATCTACGAGTCATATTCATAAATTCTATGAATCCTTTGCAGAGATAAAAAATCAGAAGTTTGATGGTTTTATTATCACAGGTGCACCTGTAGAGAAGATGGAGTTTGAACAAGTAGATTATTGGGAAGAATTGACCGGTATTATGGACTGGACAAAAACGAATGTGACGTCTACATTACATTTGTGTTGGGGCGCACAGGCAGGGCTCTATTATCATTACGGCATTGATAAAAAACTGTTGCCGCAGAAACGGTTTGGTGTTTTCTTACATCATGTCAGAAATCGAAAGATTCCGCTTGTGCGAGGATTTGACGATGTTTTTCTGGCACCGCATTCACGGCATACAGAAGTGATGCTCCAGGATCTTGAAGCAGATGAAAGAATCACAATTTTAGCGGATTCCGAAGAGGCGGGTGTTTTTCTATGCATGGCAGAGGAAGGGCGACAGATTTATGTCATGGGACATCCAGAGTATGACAGGATCACATTGGATACAGAATATAAACGGGACAAAGAGAAAGGGCTAGAGATCTCGCTCCCATTAAACTATTATCCAGATGATGATCCCAGTAAAAAGCCGCTGCTTACCTGGCGGGCGACGGCAAATAATCTATATACAAACTGGCTGAACTATTATGTCTATCAGGTGACGCCGTATGATTTGTATGGGACTCCGTTTTAAAGTTGGAATAACAGGAGATTTTGAAAGGAGGTCTAAGATATGGGAGAAATAAGAGAGTTATTGAAACTTGCGGCGGATAGCATGAAAAATCGGACACTTCAGGAACTTCTTACAAATGATGAGGAATATCAAAGCCGGCATAAGCTAGAACAGGAAGCATATCAGGAATATATAAAATTGGAACTGTCGGAGGAACAACAATGTGTAGTCGAAAGTTTGATTGCCAGAAAGGATGAGGCAGCGTTTGATTATAATGCAAATATTTATATAGCGGGTATGCTTGACGCGTATGAGATCCTCAGGCAATTTAACCTGACAAAAGAATAGGTGCAAATGCAGGATTATTTTAAAGATGCGTTGTCCAATTTTACCTTTGAGGCTGCAAGCGGGGGCGCAATTCGGCATTTGACAGATCTGGGATATACGGTGAATCAGATTGCAGAGCGTTTATCGTTTCCCACACCTTATGAGCGGATACAAAAAGTAGTGTGGGAGCATTTGATTGATACGGAAACAATACTTTTACAAGAACCTGGAAGCGGAAGACAAAGATCAAAAGTTACCTATGTTAAGGATTATGGAAAATACGGAAGAGCCAGCTTCCGGCAGGTAGTTCACCCAAGTGAGAGCGATAAATTGATCCATTGGGGAGAAGAAAGATGGCAGGGAAACAAAAGTTTTTCTGTTGATTTGATGAAGCGATGTACGGAAAATGAAGAAAAGTATTCTTATATGTCCTGTGACTTTGGGCTATATCTTGATGGATTTATGAAAGGTGATGTTGCGCGGGGGTCTCGTAAATCCCACGGAGAATATGGAGAGGTGGATTCAGATCCATGGATAAAGTTGTTGGGGCTTTTGGAGACAGAGCAAAGAGAATATGTACGGGGACTTCCCTGGGAGAGAAAGATTGTCTATCATAGGCTGGACCAACGTATGCAGAAAATATTGATCCGGTTATATGAAGCAGGGGCATATCACGGGGATTGCTATTTTATAAAAACAGAGAAAAAGCTGATTCTATAGAACCAGCTTTTTTTAATGGGTGTACCTAGCGGCGTATGTTTCGATTGATATTAGCAGAATAATTTGCGGAAACGATTCATGGCTTCCACTGTATTTTCATAATTGCCAAAAGAAGTCAGACGGAAGAAATTCTTACCATTTTCGCCGAATCCGGCTCCTGGGGTACCGACTACTTGAATCTGATTTAGCAGATAGTCGAAACATGTCCATGCATCCATACCATTCGGGCACTCAAACCAGATGTATGGGGAATGCAGTCCGCCATAGAAACGGATACCGAGTTCTGTCATGGTGTTTGCAATGATTTGTGCATTTCTCTGGTAATATTGAATGTTTTTCCGACATTGTGCCATACCTTCCTCGGAAAAGACAGCTGCCGCTGCATTCTGAATGATATAAGCAGTTCCGTTGTATTTTGTGGATTGTCTTCGATTCCACATTGCGTGCAGAGACATTTCTTCTCCGTTTGATGCCCTAAATACCAATTCTTTTGGAACGATCGTGTATCCACAGCGAGTCCCTGTGAAACCGGCAGTTTTCGATAACGAACAGAACTCAATCGCACATTTTTTGGCGCCTTCGATTGCATAGATACTTCTCGGGAGCTCTGGATCACTGATAAATGCTTCGTAAGCGGAATCGAATAGAATCACCGCCTCGTTTGCGATGGCATAGTCCACCCATTCCTGAAGTTGTTTTTTATTATAGCACGCGCCGGTCGGGTTATTGGGAGAACAGATATAGATCAGGTCCACATGCTGATTGTGGTCAGGCATTGGAAGGAAATCATTTTCTGCAGTTGCAGAAATATAAGTAATCTGATTGCCACACATGGTATTGGAATCCACATATACAGGATACACCGGATCGGGAATCAGGATGATATTGTCGTGGCCAAAAAGATCTGTGATATTTCCGGTATCACTTTTGGCACCGTCAGAAATAAAAATATCATCTGCATCTACGGATACACCATTCCTTTTATAATAATCGGAGATGGCAGTCCGTGTTTTTTCGTATCCCTGTTCCGGTCCATAACCTTTGAAGGAGCCTGAGTTTCCCATTTCATCGACACTCTGGTGCAACGCTTGGAGGACGATATCACTCAGTGGTAGAGTGACATCCCCGATTCCAAGACGAATCAGCGGTTTGTCGGGATTGGCTTCTGTATAAGCGGCAGTGCGATGTGCGATTTCTGCGAACAGGTAGTTATTCTGTAATTTTAAAAAATTCTCATTTAGCTTTGGCATGTTCAGCATCCTTTCTATCATTTTATGTTTCATATGTTGTTTATTCTAACATAAATGTATTTTCTGCGTCAACAAAGGATAGAGAAGAGAATCTAGAAGATACGAAATTTGTCCTTTTTTTCCGCAAATTCTGTGATAGAATAGTAGGAGTATGAAGGAGGGAAAGAGGGATGGAATTACGTTTTTCAAATAGAGTCAATGGTTTTCAGCAGGGAATTTTTGCAAAGCTCAATGATAAAAAAGAGGAATTACTTCGGCGTGGAAGAAAAGTCTATAATCTGTCTGTTGGGACGCCTGATTTTGCACCTGCTCCGTATATTATGGAGGCGATGGCGCAGGCCAGTATGAAGTCTGAAAATTATAAGTATTCTCTGACGGAATTGCCAGAGTTGGTTGAGGCGGTGCAGTTTCGTTATCGGAATCGGTTTGGAGTGGAACTGGAGAAAGAAGAAGTGATGGCGGTATACGGTTCTCAGGAGGGGATGGCACATATTGGCATGATATTTTGTGATCCTGGGGATACTATTTTAGTGCCAGATCCTGGGTATCCGATTTTTGAGATGAGCGGAGTGATGGCAGGGGCAAATATTGAGACCTATAAGCTGGAAGAGAAGAATGGATATCTTCCGGATCTGAAAAGTATTTCGAATGATGTCTTGAAAAAGGCGAAATTTATGATTGTATCTTATCCACTAAATCCAGTCTGTGTCTGTGCGCCAGATTGTTTTTATGAAGAATTGATTGCTTTTGCGAAAGAACATGAAATAATTATTCTGCACGATAATGCATACTCCGATATTATTTACACGCAGAGACGGGGAAAATCGTTTCTGGCCTTCGAGGGTGCAAAAGAGGTTGGAGTTGAATTTTATTCGCTGTCCAAATCTTATAATATGACGGGTTCAAGAATTTCTTTTGTCGTGGGGAATGCAAAAATCATACATAAATTCAAAATATTGCGCTCTCAGATTGATTATGGAATTTTTCTGCCGGTCCAATATGCGGCGATTGCAGCATTAAGAGGAGCGGATGATTTGATCGAACAACAACGCAAGGAATATGAACTTCGCAATCGGAAGCTTTGCGGAGGACTCAGACAGCTCGGGTGGAATGTCCCGGATAGCCAGGGTACGATGTTTGCGTGGGGGCCAATACCGGAGGGATATCCATCTTCTCTGGAATTCTGTCTAGAATTCATGGAGAGAACCGGAGTTATCGTGACGCCAGGAAGTGCATTTGGCAGAAATGGAGAGGGATATGTAAGGTTTGCGTTGGTCATCAATGAAGCAGAGATAGTAGAAATGTTGGAGGTACTACGGAATTCAGGGATGTTTGTAAATGCCTGAGTATGGGAGCAGAAGAGAAGGAGGATCATGGTGAAAAGAATCGCAAAATTTCATAAAGTGAGCAGGGAGCAGTTTGAGCAGGGGTGGATCGACACGTTTGGTGAGACAGATGGTGTTTGGCTGGAACAAACCTATGAAGAGATTCGTTTGCCTCGAAGGGCGACAGCAGGGTCGGCAGGATATGATTTTTTTTCGCCGGCAGATTTTACAATTCATCCGGGGGAAACTCTGAAGATTCCGACAGGTGTTCGAGTGGAAATAGAACCAGAATGGGTACTGAAGTGTTATCCTCGAAGTGGACTTGGATTTCGGTATCGTCTGCAGTTGAATAACACGGTTGGAATTATTGACAGCGATTATTTCTATTCTGATAACGAAGGACATATTTTTGCGAAATTGACAAACGATACCAAGGAAGGAAAGACATTGGAACTCACAAAAGGCACTGGTTTTATGCAAGGCATTTTTGTGGAATATGGGATTACGGTGGATGATATGGTTACAGAGACGCGTAATGGAGGATTTGGTAGTACAACTGCAGCCCAGAGAAATTCATAATCTTGGATATTTTTAGATAAAAAGGGAACTCTATGTTTAAAGAATTTGAAAAGAGATGAGAATATAAGGAGAGTTCCCATGGAGAAAATAACAGAAAAAGAGGTCGGTAGTTCTTTTCAGGAGAATTTGGCTTTTTTGGAGAAGATTCTTCCCGTTCAGAAAAGCTTTGATCTCATCCGACGCGATATCATCATTGGAGGGAAGGATGCATCTTTTTATTTTATAGATGGTTTTACAAAAGATGAAGTGATGCTGAAAATCATGGATTCGTTTAAAGGGATTCAGGAAGGGGATCTTCCCAAACGGGCGACGGAATTCTCGCAGCGTTATATTCCCTATGTGGAAGTGGATATTCTGCGGAAATTTGATGAAGTTTTGCGAAACATTTTGTCGGGTGTCACCTGCCTGTTTATTGATGGGTATGAGACATGTATTGCGATTGACTGCAGGACGTACCCGGCGAGGAGTGTGGATGAGCCGGAGACCGATAAGTCTTTGCGGGGATCCAGGGATGGTTTTGTTGAGACAATCGTGTTTAATACGGCTTTGATACGAAGACGAATTCGGGACCCGCATCTAATTATGGAAATGGCTGATGTAGGGGAAAGCTCCCGCACAGATGTGTCGATCTGCTATATGTCGGACCGAGTGGATCAGGAGTTGTTGCATGTGGTACGGGAGCGGGTGACGGATCTACAGGTTTCTGATTTGAAAATGAATCAGCAAACGCTTGCGGAGTCTCTATATCGCAGGAAATGGTTCAACCCCTTCCCCAAATTTAAGTTTACGGAACGCCCGGATACGGCATCTGCATGTCTGTTGGAGGGAAAGATTGTAATTCTGGTCGATAACTCCCCTTCGGCTATGGTTATTCCGACTTCCATTTTGGACATGATCGAGGAGGCAAATGACTATTATTTTCCGACATTGACAGGGATCTATCTAAAAGTCTCCAGAGGAATCATTACCTTTTTGACTGTTTTTTTGACCCCGGTTTTTTTGTTATTCATGCAGAATCTAGATTGGCTTCCGGAAATGTTTTCCTTTATAGCGGTGAAAGATATGGTGAATATTCCACTTATTTTTCAGCTATTGATTTTGGAATTGGCCATTGATGGGTTGAGGTTGGCGGCCCTGAACACACCTAGTATGTTGAGCACACCTCTGAGTGTGATTGCGGGTCTGGTGTTGGGGGAGTTTTCCGTACAATCTGGATGGTTTAATGCGGAAGTGATGTTGTATATGGCATTTGTTGCAGTAGCAAATTATACACAACCTAATTTTGAGTTGGGATATGCTTTGAAGTTTATGCGTCTTTTGCTTTTGGTTTTGACAGCATTTTTTGACTGGATTGGGTTCCTGGCAGGGACAATTATCGTGATAGGTTCGATTGTCTTTAATAAAACTCTGTCAGGAAGAAGTTATCTGGCAATCCGCCGAAATTAGAATGGAATAGATTCCGAAAACAAACAGAAGAGGAGCCGTCTGTTTGTTTTCGGATTTTTTAGTGAATGAAAGCTTGTGGAAGTGTCTCGAATATAGAACCCTCTTCCTTTTTTGTATGTTCGGTGTTATACTAAACTACAATATGTAAAATTTTGGATTTTACTTTTTCGGGAAATTGTTTGGGAAGGGAAGGGTAGATTTATGCAAAAGGGCGACGAAAGGCTCGGTACGGCTCCGATCAGAAGTCTGGTTGTTAGCATGGCGCTTCCAGCGGTGATGGCACAGTTGATCAATGTGCTTTACAATATTGTGGATCGTATTTATATCGGTCATATCAGTGGATATGGGGATCTGGCGTTGACTGGTGTTGGCGTTACTTTTCCGATTATTATGTTGATTACGGCTTTCAGCGCTTTTGCCGGAATGGGAGGCGCGCCGTTGGCATCTATCGAGCTGGGGAAGAAGAATTATGAAGATGCGGAAAAAATTCTTGGAAATTCAGCCGGAATGTTGGTACTTTTTTCCGTGTTTCTGACTATTGGTTTTTTGGTGTTTAAAGTGCCGGTTCTATACGCATTTGGAGCCAGTGATCAGACGATTGTGTATGCGGATAGTTATATCAGTATTTATCTGATTGGTACGATTTTTGTACAGTTTGCGGTAGGACTCAATACGTTTATCAGCGGACAGGGGAAAGCAAAAACGGCGATGTTGTCTGTATTAATCGGCGCTGTGCTGAATATTCTTCTAGATCCTCTGTTTATTTTTGGATTTCAGATGGGGGTCCGTGGCGCGGCGTTTGCCACGATTCTATCACAAGCGGTAAGTGCGGCGTGGGTTGTGGGATTTTTGACGTCTTCCAAGAGTGTGATTCGTCTTCGCCTGCGAAACATGCGTTTAAAGGTCGGTGTGATCAGACAGATTGGCAGCCTTGGTATTTCGCCATTTATCATGCAGAGCACAGAAAGTCTGGTGAGCATCACGCTGAATTCAGGCTTACAGCGTTATGGTGGAGATTTATATGTGGGAACCATGTCTATTATGACGAGTATTATGCAGATGATTGTTATTCCTATGCAGGGAATTGCTCAGGGAGTACAACCGATCATCAGTTATAATTATGGGGCGGGTAGCAGAAAAAGGGTAAAAGAAGCCTTTCTGTGGATGCTTGTCATTTGTTTTATTGGTGATTTTCTGCTTGCTGGCATTGCAGTCTGGAAACCGGAGTTTTATGCGAGTGTATTTACGAATAATAAAGAGTTGATTGCGTTGACCAGTCAGGTAATGCCGGTGTATTTTCTGGGAATTACAATTTTCGGCTTGCAAATGTCCTGTCAGTCCACATTTCTTGCTTTAGGGCAGGCAAAAGTTTCTTTATTTATTGCTTTGCTGCGAAAAGTGCTTCTTCTGATTCCACTCGCGATTATTCTTCCGCATTTTATGGGGGTGATGGGAGTGTATGTTGCAGAACCTGTGGCGGATTTCATATCTGTCACGACCACTTGCATTCTGTTTGCTGTTACGTTTCAGAAAGTTTTGAATGATTTGGAAAAAAATGATACAATAAGTGTGGACAGAAAGGAGAATAGCATATGAGAGATTTTGTGATTACAGTGAATAGTACTGTAGATTTACCGAAGACGTGGTTGAAAGAGCGTAATGTCCCGGTGATCCCCCTGAAATACACGATAGATGGAGCCACATATATTGATATGGAAGGTTTGTCCGCCAAAGAATTTTTTGATAAGTTGAGAGAGGGAAAAACGTCGACGACTTCTCAGATAAATCCAGAGGAAGCGAAAGAGGCTTTTGAGCCTTTCTTACAGGAAGGAAAAGATATTTTACATCTGGGTTTTTCCTCAGCTTTGAGTGGGACCTGCAATTCTATGCGTTTGGCTGGGGAAGAACTGGCGGAAAAATATCCGGAGGAGAAGATTATCGTAATTGATACACTTTGTGCATGTATGGGAGAGGGGTTGTTATTGCATAAATGTCTCCAAATGAAAGAAAAGGGAAAAACGATAGATGAAATTGCCAGATGGGTAGAAGAAAACAAACTTCACATTTGTCATAATGTGACGGTAGATGATCTGAATCATTTGCAGAGAGGCGGAAGAATCTCCAAAGCTACGGCTGTTTTGGGAACACTGGTGCAGATAAAGCCGATCATACACATGGATAATAATGGAAGTCTGCAGGTGATTGGAAAAGAGCGGGGAAGAAAGAAATCTCTAAATAAAATTGTTGATATGGCGATAGAGCGTGCGGGAGACTGGGAGAACGATATGGTCATGATCACACACGGAGATTGTCTGGAAGATGCCGAATATGTCGCAGATCTTGTGAGAAAAAAGATGGGAATCGAACAAATATTGATCCATAATATTGGTACAGTGATTGGAAGTCATACAGGACCTGGAGTGGTTGCATTATTTCACATGGGGGATTATAGATAAGGAATCGTTGTGGGAGAATTGTGTGTTTGAAAAAGAATGGGACAGTCGGTTTGTTTTGCACGCCTTCTGTCCCATTGTTTGTATTTAAAGGCTCATGTAGCCAAATGCACTCAGTACAGAGCTTATTAGAATCGCACACAGGCAGACGGGAGCGATCCAAAGAATTACAATGATGAAAAGCTGTTTATGTTTGAATTTAGCACCATCAGCCTGTGCTTCATCAATGATTGTCTGCGGTTTGATAACGAAACCGACAAATAAGCAGGTGATCAAGGCAACAATCGGCATCAGTACGCTGTTGCTGATGAAATCCATGACATCTAGAATAGACATGCCAAGCGGCTGAATGAAATCCCATATACCGAAACCGAGTGAGGATGGAATTCCCATCATAAGTATATAAACAGTTACGATCAGACAGGTGATTTTGCGGTTCCAGTGGAATTTGTCCATTAGAATCGACACGATCGTTTCCATCAGAGAAATCGCGGAAGTTAGCGCCGCAAACAATACCAGTATGAAAAATACGGCTCCGAGAATACGGCCCATTGACATGTTCGCAAAGACCTTGGGAAGCGTGATAAACATCAGTCCAGGGCCAGCGCTCAGCGCCGATTGATCACCGCCGGAGAACGCAAACACAGCAGGCACAATCATGAGTCCTGCGAAAAATGCGATTCCGGTATCGAAAATCTCAATTTGACGCACAGAGCTTTCCAAATTGGCATCTTTCTTCATATAAGACCCGTATGTGATCATGATTCCCATTGCCAGAGACATCGAATAGAATAGCTGTCCAACTGCAGCAAGAATCGTCTTTGCGGAGAAATCCGATATATTTGGACGAAGATAATAGACGACTCCTTCCATAGCTCCGTCGATAGTCAAGACATAGATAGAAATACCAATGGTCAAAACAACCAGAACCGGCATCATGAACTTGCTGACATTTTCGATTCCTTTTTCAACACCCAGAAAGACAACGACAGCGGTTAATGCGACAAACAATGTAAACCAGCCAATCGGTTCCTGAACACCGCCGATAAAGTTTGTGAAATAACCATCTTGTGCAGCATGTGACATTTCTCCTCCCAAAAAAGAGGTCAAATATTTGATGACCCATCCGCCGATCACAGAATAATATGGAAGGATAATCATTGGAACAATAGAGGCGAGTACTCCAAGAAAACCGAAACGTTTGTCCAAAGATTCAAATGCACCAATCGCACTGAGACCTGTTTTTCTGCCAAGACCGATTTCTGCAATCATCAATGCAAAACCGAATGTGACGGCAAGAATGACGTAACAGAGTAGAAATGTTCCTCCTCCGTATTTTGCAACAAGATACGGAAACCGCCAGATATTGCCCAGACCAACGGCAGAACCCGCAGCAGCAAGGATGAATCCCAGTTTGCTGGTAAAATTACTTCTTTTTCCCATGAGAACTTCCCAATACCTTTCATAAAATATATTAAAATTATTACTATTATGACATGTTCATGGGAGGAATACAAGGAAAATGTGACAAAAGCCGATAAAACGAAAAAGAGTTGTGGAATAAGTTGTAATAAGTTGCCAAATTATATATTGACACGTCAATGGAATTGTGATAAAGTAAAAAAGCGTGAGGCGAAAAAGAAAGAAGAGTTTTCCACTCTCACCACAGCATAAGCGGATGACTGTGGTTTGATATTGACACAGAAGCAGATCTTTCCGGTAGACTGGAAGGAAATGTGACTATGTAAGTATATGAGTGGATAGATGTTCACTCATTTTTTTGTTTTTCAGAGTATAATTTCTGCGAGGAGATTGCTGTTTTGCCCACGAAGGAATCAGAAGGAATGATAATACGGAGGTGTACTACAATTAGCGATTTAATGATTAATGGACAAATCAGAGACAGAGAGGTACGTCTGGTTGGTGAAAATGGGGAACAGCTTGGTATCATGTCGTCAAGAGAAGCGTTGAGGATCGCGGAAGAGGCTGATCTTGATTTGGTGAAGATTGCACCGAAGGCACAGCCACCGGTATGTAAGATTGTCGATTATGGCAAGTACAGGTATGAGCAGACCAGAAGAGAGAAGGAAGCGAAGAAGAAGCAGAAGACGGTTGAGCTCAAGGAAGTTCGCCTGTCACCCAACATTGATACGAACGATCTGAATACGAAGGTAAATAATGCGAAGAAATTTATCACCAAAGGAAATCGGGTGAAAGTGACATTGCGTTTCCGTGGAAGAGAGATGGCTCATGTACAGCAGAGCAAACACATTCTGGATGATTTTGCGGCAATGCTTGAGGACGTTGCTGTCATTGAAAAGCCTTCTAAGATGGAAGGTAGAAGTATGAGTATGGTTTTAACTGAAAAACGTTAAAAATAAAATTTCTGCGGACTGACAGAATCCGTAAGGCAACAGATGAAGGAGGAATTTATTATGCCAAAAATCAAAACAAATAGAGCGGCTGCAAAGCGCTTTCAGAAAACAGGTACTGGTAAGCTGAAAAGAAACAAAGCCTATAAGAGCCATATTTTAACGAAGAAGTCTACGAAGAGAAAAAGAAATCTCAGACAATCGGCAATTACAGATGCTACGAACGTTAAGAATATGAAGAAAGTTTTACCATATCTGTAGGATTGGGCGATAGAAAGGAGGAATTCAGCGATGGCAAGAATAAAAGGCGGAATGAACGCAAAAAAGAAACATAATAGAACTTTAAAATTGGCAAAAGGATATAGAGGTGCAAGGTCAAAACAGTACAGAGTGGCGAAGCAGTCAGTTATGAGAGCGCTGACATCCGCTTATGCGGGGAGAAAACAGCGCAAACGTCAGATGAGACAGCTCTGGATTGCTCGTATCAATGCCGCTGCAAGAATGAACGGTTTGTCTTACAGTAAATTTATGCACGGATTGAAATTAGCGGATGTAGATATGAATCGGAAGATGCTGGCAGAACTTGCTGTAAGCGACAAAGAAGGATTTACTGCATTGGCAGAGATCGCAAAAGAGAAGATTGCATAGACAAAGTTGAAAATTCGTTTTATAAATAGAAAAAGATAAAATGAGATGAAAAGAACAGTTCGTAGGTGGATCTGTTCTTTTTTTAATAATAAATCTACACGCGCCCATTCGAATGACGACTTTTATGGAAACCTAATTACAAATGGTAATGTTACCACTTGTAATATTTATGCAAATGTAGTATAATTTTTTTATTGTTATAATAGTGCGTTCCTCTGTGGGCGCATATAGATTTAGTAAAAAGACGATTAGGAGGAAGAAAAGATGGTTGGGATTTTGATAGCGACTCATGGGGACTTTGCAGCTGGATTGTTGAATGCTGTGGAATTGATTTTGGGGAAGCAGGAGAAAGTGGAGACGATTGGGCTGCGTCATGGAGACGGGTTTGAGGAGTTCGGTGATAAAGTGAGGACAGCGTTGGAATCTTTGGATGATGGAGACGGTGTCTTGGTATTTGTAGATATACTTGGAGGCACACCTTCCAATACAATCTTTAAATGTCTGGAAGACAAGAAATTCAAGGCATTTGCCGGAGTGAGCATGCCGATGGTGGTCCAGGCGGTGACTATGCGTGAAGGTGTGACAGCGGACGAATTGTATGAATCGGTACTGGAAGTAGCCAGCGAACCTCCGATTCTTTTGCATGAGATGTATGAAGAAATGAAAGCAGGAGAAGTGGAGGAAGATGATATCTAAAGATCGCTGTTTCTGTAATACATATTCAAATGGCCTCCTGTTTGGCTGAAAAGACCAGCGGCCGGCATTCAGATATATGTTTCTGAATGCCGGCCGCTGTTGTTAAAATTATGAAAAAAGAGGAGAAGACAAATGAAAATAAATGCGATCTGCTATAGAATCGCGTCAGCAAATACGGTCATGGCTGCTTTGATATTTTCTTTCATTCCTTCACGACCGGCAGAAATCAGATCGTGGAAAAATACCTTATCGTCGCCGGATTGGTTGATCAAATCACGGATTTTGTTGCCTCCGGCCATTGAGCCATATGTATAATAATTGATTTTTGTAATTCCATTGTGAATCGCTGTCTTGAAATCTTCATCCGAAACTCCGGAGCCACCGTGCATAACGAATGGAATATCAATTTCCTTTTTGATCTCGGTAATACGGTTTAAATCTAACTTGGGTTCTGTCAGATAAACACCGTGTGTGGTTCCGAATGAGATGGCGAGTGCGTCTACGCCAGTTTCTTCTACGAATTCCTTTGCAGTAATTGGATCGGTATAGCAATCGTCCAGAGAATCAAAATCTTCGGCGCCAACTGCACCCCGACCTTCACCGCCGCCAACGGAAGAAGTGAAGATATGGCCGAGTTCCGCTTCGACAGAAACGTTGACAGCGTGTGCAATTTTTACGATTTCTGTTGTCTCTTTTAGATTTTCTTCATAACTCTTAGCGGAAGCATCATACATTATAGAGGTGAATCCTAAACGGATTGCCTGCATACACATATCAAATGAAGCGCCATGATCCAGATGCACGCAAACGGGAACAGAAGCTCTTCTGGCATAGTCCAGCATGATGGGTCCAATTTCTTGCAGAGAGATCAGATTCTCGTGGACTTCCGCGTGTTGGAGAATCACTGGAACCTGCAGTTCTTGTGCAGCGGCGATCACAGCCTGGATAGATTCTAGATTCGGTACGTTAAATGCACCGACGGCGTATTTTCTTTCCTTTGCATCTTTTAAGACTTCTTTCATCGTTACTAACATATTTTGTACCTCCGTTTGATATCGTTCGTTTCTAAAATTATAACCAGTGGTAATGTATATGTCAATCCTAAATTTTAATTACCGTTGGAAATATAATTGTATATATCTTATAAATATTTTATATTTTTTTAATTACTTTTTCACAAAAAATTAAAAAAATGTCGATTTTTATTGACATATTAATGACCAGTGGTATTATAAAGTGTAACGGGAGCTGATTTGTTATGAACATTGGTAAGTCACTATATAACAATTGGTTCTGTGAATGAATTGAAAAAAATGACAATATGTCATATTTTAAGGAAGGAGGAGTTTTCCATGAAGATTGAAGGTGTTGTACTGGTAAGAATTGATGACAGATTGATTCATGGACAGGTGATGACATCCTGGCTGAATTACACAAGCGCAAATAAGATCATGATTATTGATGACGGCGTGGCGGCAGATGCTTTTATGAAGAGCGTGTTGAAGACTTGTGTACCGGCGAATGTCAAACTCGCTACATTTACTGTTGAGAGAGCGGTAGCAAGATTGCAGAAGGGATTTGCAGGGGATCATTGTATCATTCTTGTAAAATACCCGGAGACCTTACATCGTTTGATGAAAGCAGGAATTGTGTTTGATGAGATTAATATCGGAGGAATGGGAGTTAGCGGAACCAGAACAAAGTTCTTCCGGAATATTTCTGCATCAGAGGAAGAGAAAGCAATGCTGAAAGAAATGGTGGATGCAGGGTCCAAGATCAGTGTCAGAATCATTGCGGAAGACAGTGAAACAGATATTTCGAAAATGTTGTAACAGATTCAAAGGAAAGGGGAAACACAATGCATATTACGTTTTTTCAGGCAATTTTAATCGGTATTGTATATTACCTTGGTAATATTGGTACGCCATGGTTGTCCTTGTTAGGAAGTATTTCTGTAGTCTATAAACCACTGGTAGCAGGTACGCTGGTAGGATTCATTTTAGGAGATCCAGTACAAGGATGTATCATCGGTGCGGCAATCAACCTGCCTTATGTAGCATTTATTTCTGCAGGTGGAACGGCTCCTCAGGACCCAGGTCTTGCTGGTACTGTTGGTACGGCATGGGCGATGGCTGCAGGAGTAGATCCAGCGACGGCAGTTACGATTGCACTTCCATTAGGACTTTTGGGAACAATGATCTGGGTAGCTCATATGACATTGGATGTAACGTTCGTACATATGGCAGATAAAGCGGCAGAAGAAGGCAATATCGAAAAGATTTGTTTCTACCATGTAGTACCTCCACAGATTTTGATGTTCTGTCTGTGTGTGATCCCGGCGACGATCGCGACTTATTATGGTTCTACAGCGGTGCAGGGATTGATTGAACAGTTGACAGGAAGACCGTTGACCGTTCTCCAGGTAATTGGTGGTCTGCTTCCGGCGCTTGGTATTGCAATGAACCTTCGTGCAATTTCCAGACCGGGAACCTTGTTATTCTATATGGTTGGATTCATTATGGTACAGTATATGGGACTG
>JAAVXR010000091.1 GCA_022790755.1 Hespellia sp.
AAGTGTTATACCCTGCTATGGAAGATTACTGTATTGATATTATGATCGGAAAAGGGGCCAGTGCCAGATCCATTCGGTTGGATCTGCCGAAGTTCACGTTGGTGGGAGCGACAACGCGGGCTGGTATGTTGACGGCGCCCTTGAGAGATCGGTTCGGTGTGATTCATCGGTTAGAGTTTTATACGATCGAGGAACTGCGGACGATTATCTTGCGGTCCGCGCGGGTGTTGGATGTGGAGATTGATCCGGACGGTGCGATGGAGATGGCGAGAAGATCCCGCGGGACACCGCGAATTGCAAATCGTCTTTTGAAACGGGTGCGGGACTTTGCACAGGTGAAATATGACGGTGTCATTACGGTGCAAGTGGCGAACGATGCGTTGGACTTGCTGGATGTGGATCGCTATGGACTGGATTTTATGGATCGGGAGATTTTGAATACGATGATCGACAAATTTCAGGGCGGACCAGTTGGATTGGAGACGCTTGCCGCGACGCTTGCCGAGGATGCGGGCACGTTGGAAGACGTTTATGAACCGTATCTGATGAAGTGCGGATTTATTCAGCGGACACCTCGGGGAAGAGTGGTCACACCGATTGCTTATCAGCATTTGGGAATTTCTTATGGGAAAGAATGGTAGCATTTTGTTGACTTTTGTCATGTAAAGAGATAATATATATTAGAATTTAAAATAGAGTGTTTTTGCACAAAATGTCTCTTTTGTGAATGTTTATGGGAAGGATTTATGAGACTGAACTTCCAAAAAGAGGATAGTGAGAAAGAATACATATGGGAGGAGGAAATCGAGATGCAGTCTGCTCGATAAGAATTATGAGAAGAAGACATAAAAATAGTATAATGGCATGGATTCTCTCAATGATATTGGCGGTCAGTTTGATTCCGTTTACAGCTTTTGCGACAGATACGACAGAAGAGTCGTCAATGGGGACAGAAGTGACGGAGACGGAAGAAAAACAGGATCTGGAAGATATGACGAATGAGGGCGATGGCGAAGAATCGCCGGATTCCAGTATTTCTGAGGGAGATGACACGGACACGGAAGATAGCTCTTTTGATAGAGAAGAAACGGATTTGGAAGAGAGCATTTCCGATGAGAATAAGGGAAATGAGTCAGAGGGAGAAAATTTAGATTCAGAAACTGCAGATTCAGAGGAAGATGCCCTCGAATCTCTTGCGGATAACAGTTACATTACATATGCCGGTCATGCGCAGACACGTGGAGATTTGGATGCGGTCAGTGACGGTGCAGAGCTTGGTACGACGGGACAATCAAAAAGGCTGGAAGCTTTTCAGATTCAGAAAGGTTCTGCGTTAGAGAAGATGGATGGGG
The DNA here is from genome assembly GCA_022790755.1 of Hespellia sp. GTDB lineage: Bacteria > Bacillota > Clostridia > Lachnospirales > Lachnospiraceae > Mediterraneibacter_A. The sequence continues at coordinate 1,353 of JAAVXR010000091.1, forward strand.
ATATCATATATCGCGTTCATGCTCAGACGTATGGAACAATGGATTGGAAGAAAAACGGCAAGATTGCAGGAACCCGGGGAGAGGCAAAACGGGTGGAGGCGCTGCAGATGTATCTGACAGGAGAGCTTGCAGAAAAGTATGATGTGTATTATTCCGTGCATGTACAGAGATATGGCTGGACGAAATGGACGAAAGGGTCTCAGGAGGACAGCGGATGGTGTGGTACTGCAGGGCTGGCATTGAGATTGGAAGCAATCAAGATTCAACTGGTGGAGAAAGACGGAGGAACGGTACCTCAGGATGGAGGAGAATTATCTTATATCACCCAGAATAACCTGGGAAGCGTCACATATTTCGGACATCAGCAGACATATGGAGATCTTCAGACGGTATCGGATGGGACAATCCTGGGAGTGACAGGACAGTCCAAACGACTGGAGGCGTTGACACTTTCCTTACAGACAGGGACAGAGATTACAGGTTCTGTCAGATATCGGAGCCATGTGCAAGGTATCGGCTGGATGGAATGGGTCGATAATGGAGTTCTGTCTGGAACAATGGGGCAGTCCAAACGAATGGAAGCCATACAGATCGAATTGACGGGAGATATCGCAAAGTACTGTGATGTGTGGTATCGTGTGCATGTGCAAAGGCATGGATGGCTCGATTGGGCGAAAAATGGACAGATGGCTGGAACGACTGGATTAAAATATCGTATGGAAGCAATTCAGATCAAGGTATTGCCGAAAGTTGCCAATGCGCCTGGACCGAACAACAGATACTATATTGACACCACTCCTCAGCAAGAACGTGTAAATAGCGGCTTGCAGAATGTGTATAATCAGACAGGATGGAATCTCTATAATTGTTTTATGTGGTGTGTGAATAATATCAGGTATTCGTCATTAGGTGATGATGTGCCGGCAGGATATACGACGACCCAATGGTTTGCTCTTTATGGACTGGAGCAGAATCGCGGAGATTGTAGAACTTATGCGGCAACGTTCTATCAGCTTGCCAAAGGCTTGGGATATAAAGCGCGTTATGTGTATGGATATGTTCCCTCTGCCGGAGGAGGATTGATTGATCATGCCTGGGTAGAAATTGATATGGACGGTACGACTTATGTGTTTGATACAGATTTCCAGTATGAGACTGGAAGAAATGGATATCAGATTACATATGGTACGTCTGGTACGTGGAGATACACAGATTATTTTTATATGGATTAAAAATAAACGATGGAGGATAAGATGAAAAGAAAAGTATTAGCGATAGCAATGACCGCGATTTTGGTTTTGTCATTGCTCTCCGGTTGCGGGAAAAAGAATGATGTGAAAGAAGACTCTTCCAAAACGGCAAAGAAGACGGAAAAAGAAGAAAAGGAAGAATTAAAAGAAATTGGAAAAGAGGCGGAAGGCGCTTTTCAGGTGAAATTGGTAAATGAAACGGGACAGGATATCACTGCGGTTTCTGTAAAGAGTTCTGCGGAAGAGAAATATCCGGATAATATGTTAGAGAACTCTGAAGTTTTTCAGAAGGATGAAACAAGAATCCTATATTATAAGGCGGCAGAGGAGGCAAAGGAGACAGAGACGGAAAGTGGAAAGGCATTGCCGCCGGAGTTTTCGATTCAGTTGACGCTTGCAGATGAAACGATTTTTGAGCTTCATTCATTCCCATTTGAGGACATCGAAGAAGGTAAAATTAAACTGCAGGATCAGGTCGCTTATATCGTATACAAAAGCGTAGAATCCAAATCAGAAGTAAATACGTTGGATGCAGAACTTGCAACGAAAGCGGCGGCGGATGCGGAGGCTGCCGCACAGGCGGAGGCACAGGCGGAAGCAGAGGCACAAGCACAAGCGGCCGCCGCTGCAGCGGCATCACAGGCTGGGACCTCGGCGCCACAACCACAGCAACAGACAACATATCAGGAACCAGAGCCAGTTTATCAGGAACCAGAACCGGCGCCTGCTCCTGCACCAGAACCAGCTCCAGCCCCAGCCCCGGAACCACCGGCGGAAAATCCTGGGACAGAAGATGATGGTTGTGTGGGAGATGGACTGACTTATTAAATGGAAAAACACAAGGAGGCATGAAAAATGGCGTTGACTTCTAATATGTTTTTCCTGTTTACCATAGTGGGACTGTGTATTTACTACACAGTCCCAGTGCGGATGCAGTGGATGGTTTTGCTGGTTTGCAGTTATTGCTATTACATACTGGTGAGTGTTCCAGCAGTTTTTTTTCTTATTTTTTCTACAGCAGTTACTTACGGATGTGCATTGTGGATCCATCGGATCCGTCTGTCAGGGCAGAATGAGAAGAAGAGCGCAGGAAAAAGAAAAAGGATCGTTGCACTTGGGCTTTTTCTGAACATTGGTATGCTCGGCTTTTTGAAGTATTTCAATTTTTTTATTGAAAATGTCAACAGAATTTCGGGTGGGCATATTTCTTTTCTGCATTTACTTTTGCCGCTTGGAATTTCTTATTATACGTTTCAGACGGCGGGTTATTTGCTGGATGTGTATTGGGGGCGCGTTCCGGCGGAATCCAATCCACTGAAGTATGCTCTTTTTGTGTCCTTTTTTCCACAGTTGGTGCAGGGGCCGATTGGTCGCTATGGAAGATTGGCGGCGCAGTTGACCGCAGAACATAAGTTGGAGTTTTCTCGTATAAAATATGGTCTGGAAAGAATTGTATGGGGTCTGTTTAAGAAAATGATTGTATCCGAATGGGCGTCGATTTACCGGGAAGCAATTTTCGCACAGCCGGAACAATACTCTGGAATCGCAATTTTTGGCGTGTTGTTGTATACAGTAGAGTTGTATGGCGATTTTGCGGGCGGTATTGACATTGTCATTGGGATTGCGGCTCTGTTTGGGATCACTCTAGATGAAAATTTCAGACAGCCTTTTTTTGCTGTTTCAATCAGTGATTTCTGGACAAGATGGCATATTTCATTGGGGTCCTGGATGAAAGACTATGTGTTCTATCCTCTGACGCTGTCAGGCTTTATGGTAAAGTGTCAGAAAAAGGCGAAGGCCAGGTTGGGGAGAAAAAAGGGACGTTTTATTACGATTGCGTTTTCAAATCTGGTAGTATTTGTTCTGGTAGGTCTCTGGCATGGTCCGAGTTGGAATAATATCGGATGGGGATTTTACAATGGCGTCATTATTGCAATAAGCGGTTTTCTGACAGATGTATATCAGACATGGAAGAAGAAATTACATATTCAGGATCAGAGCAGAGGATATCGTCTCTTTATGATGATGAGAACGTTTGCTTTATTTAATATCGGGCAATATTTTGATTGTGTGGATTCCTTTGGACAGGCATTGCAGATGATTCGTTATTCATTCACATGTTTTCAGCCTTCTCAGTTTCTTTTGATTTCATCTGGAAAGACAGGTACGGCTTATACGCCGTATGCATTGCTCATACTTGGAATCGGGTGTCTGTTGTGGCTGGCAGTCAGTATATTAAAAGAACGCGGGATAAAGATGGAGGAGCTTTTTACAAAGGTCCCTCCGGCGCTGGAGTTTGCGGGATTTCTTTTGTTATTCTTATGTATTCCATTATTTAGTCCGATGTCGGTAGCAAGGGGGTTCATATATGCGCAATTTTAGAAGAACTCTGAATCTGGTGATCGGTTTGCTTCTGGTGGTATTTGCCATAAAAGGGCTGGATCTCGCATTGTACCCTTGTACTTTTGTAAGAAATGATATTCACACGGTGACCACAGAGCAAAAAGACGTCATCATACTCGGAACATCCAATGGCATGTCAGATTTGGATCCGGACGCGATGCTGGAAGGAACAGGAAAAAGCGGACATAATCTGTGTGTGGGCGGAGAATATCCGGTGGATGCATATTATCTGACGAAGTTGATTCTGGAAAAACAGAAACCGGAAACGGTGATTTTTGAGTTGTCTCCGGGATATTTTACGACGGAAAAAGAAAAAGGGAATAATTATCTGCTCTTTTATCATGAGTTTCCTCTGTCATTTGCTAAAGCGGAATACTATATGGCTACAATGTTGGACTGTGATTTCCGTTCGCCTCTGTTTGCTTTCCATGAATATGAGCTTTCGTTTGAATTGTCTAAAGTAAAAGATACACTGTATCAGAAACTTACGGATAATTATGATGTTTCTTATCTGAAAGGAACCGTTCAAGAGTATCATGAAAATGGATTTATAGAAAAATATCCGGTGTCTGTTGAAAATTTTCCGGGCTATTCTCCGACTTTATTTTCTGAGGATGAAGTAAAAAAGACAAATATGGAGTATCTTGATCGGCTGATTCAACTGTGCAAGGAGAATGATATTGAATTCATCGCCACGACGATGCCTCTTTCAGCGGTGATGTTGGTGCAGGAGGAGGAAAGCTATCGGAAAGCATGGGACTATTTTGCAGAGTATTTTCGGATGCAGGGTGTAACATATTATAATTTTAATCGGGAATATTATATGAATTTTGGACATGAATTGACGAATTATGTGGATTATGACGGTCATATGAACGGGGAGAGTGCCAGAGCATTTTCAAAAGTGTTCGGTGAATTGGTGTTTGGAACGAGTATATTATAAGAGAAAGGAATCATGTGTGATGGAACAATTATTGGAGATTTTGGAAGATTTAGTGCCGGGAGTGGAGTTTCGCGGCAGGACGGATTTGATTGAGGGTGGAGTACTGAAATCACTCACTATTCTGAATCTGATTTCAGATATTTCGGATGAATTTGATGTGACGATACCGGCAGGGGAGGTAGTGCCAGAGAACTTTGAGTCCCCGGAAGCGATTATGGCGTTGATTGAAAGGCTTCGATGATTATGGAAAGAAATGAAATGAATCCAGGAAAGGCTATGAGAAAACGCGGTGCAAGAAACGTGTTGGATTATCTGGAATTTTCGGCAAGACTTTATCCAGAAAAAGATGCTTATGAAGATGCGAATCTGACTGTGACATTTGCAGAAATGCTGGATTTGTCACAACGAATTGGAACAGCTCTGACAAATCGGTTACAGAAATACAGGGAGCCGGTTGCTGTGTTTATGGACAAAAGTGTGCAGACGATCGCCGCCTTTTTTGGCGTGTTATATAGCGGGAATTTTTACTGTCCTTTGGATGTAGGGATGCCTCCGGAACGGATACAGATTATCCTCGACGTGCTAATGCCGGAATATATTATCACAGATCTGGAGCATAAAGAACTGGCGGAACATTTCGGAAGAAAAGACCAGATTTTGATCTGGGAAGACCTGATAAAACAGGAAAAAGAAGAGGTGCTGCTGCAGAGAATTCGAAATTCGATGACAGAACAGGACCCGCTGTATGTTCTGTTTACCAGTGGATCGACGGGGATTCCGAAAGGCGTTTTGCTGAGTCACAGAGTGATTACAAATTATCTGGAATGGCTGGAGGATACGTTTGATATGGACGAGGATTGTGTGTTTGGGAATCAAGCGCCGTTCTATTTCGACGTGTCTGTCCATGATATTTATGGAATCCTTTATTTTGGCGCCAAGATGGTGATTATTCCACAGACGATGTTCAGTTTTCCGATTCGGTTGATTGAGTATATGAATGAGAGAAAGATCTCTACGTTTTTATGGGTTCCCTCTGCAATGTCTATTCTGTCAAATCTGCAGGCTTTTGATGTTGCGGTGCCAAAATATCTCAGACAAATTATGTTTGCGGGAGAAGTTTTTCCGAGAAAACAACTGGATTACTGGAGAAAATACATACCAAATGCAGTATATGCTAATCTTTATGGGCCTACAGAAACTTTCGTATGTACGGCATATATTTGCAATGGAGCGGAAGTTGAGGGTCAGCCTGTTCCGATTGGCGTGCCAGTCGCCAATACACAGGCATTGGTTTTGGGTGAAAATGGTGAGGAAGTTTCGGGAGAGGAATCCGGCGAGTTGTGTATGAGAGGCTCCTGCCTGGCACTGGGATATTATAACAATCCAGAGAAAACAGCTCAGGTATTTGAACAGAATCCACTGCACAACCGTTATCCAGACAGAATTTATCGCACAGGAGACCTGGTTCGCCGAGATGAGAATGGAAATTTGATTTATCTGTCCAGGAAAGACTTTCAAATCAAACATATGGGATATCGTATTGAACTGGGTGAGATTGAGACGGCAGGATATGCTATGGATTTTGTAAAAGATTGCGCATGTCTGTATCATCATAGGAGAAAAAAGATTGTATTTTTCTATGACGGGATAGAGACGGAGAAGGAAAAGATACTGAATGCATTTGCAAAGCGAATTCCACAGTATATGATTCCAGGAAAAGTGATTTATTTAGATTCTATGCCACACAATGCGAATGGAAAGATTGATCGAGCAAAATTGAAAGATTTTGTATGAATCTGTTTTGAAAAAAGAAGCAAAATGGAGAGTTGTGTCAAAGTTATGGAAACTCTGGAAAAAATAGTTGGTTTTTCTGTGCAGATAGTTTATAATAGCAGATAGGAAGCAGAAGCTGCGAGGGAGGATGCTATGAGCTCAGCAAAACATTTTACGGAGGTTCTGATTGGAGGGAAGGTTTATACTCTTAGTGGATTTGAGGGGGAAGAGTATCTTCAGAAAGTTTCTACCTATCTGAACCATAAGATAACGGAGTGTTCCAATAGCGAGGGATACCGGAAACAAAGTGCGGATACAAGGAATGTTCTCCTTGCGTTGAATATAGCAGACGATTACTATAAGGCGAAGAAGCAGTGTGATTCGCTGGAATATGATGTGGAACTGAAAGACAAGGAGATGTATGATCTGAAGCACGAATTGATTTCTGTGCAGATTAAGCTGGAGAATGCAGAAAAAGAACTTTCCAAGATGAAAGAGGAGAATAATGACCTTCAAATGCAGATTGTGAAGCTGGAGACCGAAATGAAGAACCGTAGGAAATAGACTGTCTGGTGGCAGTCTATTTTCGTCTGACGTGAATGATCTGGAGATAGAGCGTTGGCATTGTTGTCGGAGGAGAGAATAAAATAAAGGTATTGGATATGGATATATGATGGAGAAGGAAAATAGTGTGGAGATTCTAGCTCCAGCGGGGACATATGAGAGCTTTCGGGCGGCATTATCTGCCGGTGCAGATGCGGTATATCTGGGCGGGAACCATTTTGGGGCGAGAGCATTTGCACAGAATTTTACGGAGGAAGAGCTGCTTCAGGCGATTGACGAGGCGCATCTGCACGGGCGTAGAGTCTATTTAACCGTGAATACATTGTTAAAGGAAGAGGAGCTGTCGAATCAGCTTTTTTCTTATTTGCGCCCTCTTTATTGTCAGGGCTTGGATGCTGTGATTGTGCAGGATCTGGGAGTGTTGCGCTGTGTACGAAGATGGTTTCCAGATCTGGAGTTACATGCGAGTACGCAGATGACGGTTACCGGGCGCTTGGGTGCTTCTTTCCTGAAGGAATATGGGGTGAAGCGCGTTGTTCCGGCCCGAGAGTTGTCAATTGAAGAGATTCGAGAGATCAAGGCAAAGACAGGGCTCGAGATAGAATGTTTTGTTCATGGAGCGCTCTGTTACTGTTATTCCGGACAATGCTTACTCAGCAGTCTGATCGGAGGGAGAAGCGGAAATCGTGGGCAGTGCGCCCAGCCCTGTCGCCTTCCGTATCTGTTTGAAGGGAGAAAAGGATATCTGTTGAGTCTGAAGGATATCTGTACTTTGGATTTGATTCCGGAGTTGGTGGAAGCCGGCATTGATTCATTCAAAATCGAAGGGAGAATGAAGAAACCGGAATATGTGGCCGGCGTTGTCTCGATGTATCGAAAGTATGTAGACTTGTTCCTTCAAGCAGGGAAAAAGAATTACCAGGTGGCGGAGGAAGACCGTGAGCGACTGATGGATTTGTATAATCGGGGAGGTTTTCATGAGGGGTATTATCATACCCAAAACGGTCCGGAGATGGTCTCTCTATCCCGGCCGAATCATGCGGGTACTCCAGCGGCCAGAGTGACGGCGCAAAAAGGCCGGGAAATCGAGATTCAGGCTTTGAAAACTCTGGAGAAAGGGGATATTCTGGAGATTCCGGGAGCAAAGGGGCAGTATCCGTCTGTGCCGAAAGGGAAAGAAGACAGAAAGTCTTATGGGTATACCTCAATTTCCCGCGCGCAGCGCATGTATTACGGTGTGCCCTTTGGGTATACGTTGGGAAAGAAGTTGAAGAATGGTGAATGTCATAGATTATTCCTTCCCAAGAGGGAGGGCGGCGCAAATTCCGGATATCATGTTTCCAAAGGAACGATTTTATTCCGAACACGCAGTGCATCCCTGATAGAACGATTGCAAACGGAGTATATAGATAGAAAAATACAAGAAAAAATTTATGGTTTCTTAAAGCTTTTTCCACAAAAACCTGCTACACTGGAACTGTCGTGGGGAGATCGGTATCTTGTAGTAAGTGGAGAGGTCGTCCAATCTGCATCAAAGCAGCCTCTTTCGGAAGAACGCGTGCGAAAGCAGATGGAGAAGACTGGAGATATGCCTTTCCGATTTGAGAAGTTGGAGATATCCATGGCATCCGATGCATTTTATCCGATGCAGCAGCTCAACGCGCTGCGAAGAGAGGCCGCGCGGAGGTGGGAGGAAGAGATCACAGGGCGGTATCGCAGAGTTGCGCCAAAGTCCGAAGAAAAGACGGAGAGCAGCCCTGAATATGTGCCATCTGCTAAGAGGTGGATTTTTGCGGTAAGTGTGGAAACATGGGAACAACTGGAATGCCTCAGGGAATTTGACGGGAACGGACGTGTGTATGTGGACTGTGGGTTGCTTCTGGAGGCAAATACAACAACCTCCAAGCGGTCTCCAAAACGAAAGAATGTGCAGGAAGCGTTGCAAATTCTCCAGGGTTACAGAACTGCGGGATGGCAGGTGTATCTGGCGTTTCCATTTATTTGCAGAGAGCAGTCTTTGCAGAAATTGCGGCTTTTGACAGAGCAATTTGCTTCGGTGACGGACGGAGCGCTGGTGCGAAATCTGGAGAGTATACAACTGCTAAAGGAAATGGGATTTG
>JAAVXR010000009.1 GCA_022790755.1 Hespellia sp.
ATCTTCCTCCCATTGCCTGTCTCATTCCATTATAACAACTTCTCACATTATTTCAATTTAAAAGAAACAAAATCGGCTTATTTTAACACTTTATTTCACATTTTTTATCTTTCTCAAAATTTAATGTTGCATTATGTTATATTAAATGTTATAATTTGATAGAAAGTTTTTGATAATGTTATTTTTTGATAATTTCTCAACATTTTATTCCACTCTCATAGCAGAACTCAGTTTTTTTCAGACTTCCTTCTGCAAAAAGAGAATCCATCACAAATATTCATCTATTGGTATGAAAGGAGATTATTATGACTGACCACACAAACTTTGAAATGCACAAAGAGGCCCGGCGTATCACCGACAAGGAGATGATCTCTGCCATCCTAAAGCACTGTCATGTCGCCACAGTCGTCATGCATGACGAACCCTATCCATACGCTGTGTCTATGAACTACGGATTTTGCTGGGAAGAAAAGCCAATTTTTTATTTTCATATGGCACAAACCGGTTTGAAGCTTTCTCTCCTACAGAAAAATCCCAAAGTTATGCTGAGCATTCACGACTGGCTGGACCGTGCCGGTTACCAACCATATCGAAAAGAGAATCACGACTACCGCAGTGTAAATGTATTTGGCACCGCAAGAATTATCACACCGGAAGATGAGGAAACCTTTCTCAAAGGTATGAGCGTGTTACAACAAAACAATTATCGTCCCCCGGTCAAACAACTCACCACCAGAATGCGGGATCGACTGTTCGTCCTAGAAGTAACCGGAGAAATCATTACAGCCAAAAGCCAATACCCCATCTCCACATTGGAAGAAGTGCCGATGCCGGAAAATGTACCTAACACACCAAAATAGCATATAGAACATCGAAAGGAGATAAGAAATATGAATATCATCGAAAAAAAAGTAAATGTTACCCTGTGTGAAGATCCCATTCCTTATGCCTACGAGGAAGTACCACAATTGGAAGCAGAAGATTTCAACAAACGAATCGAATCTGCCTGGAATATGCCCCAGACAGAAGGCTTGGACTTTCTTGTAATCTACGGAGACCGCGAGCATTTCTCCAATATCCACTATTTCTGTGGATATGACATTCGCTGGGAAGAATCTCTGATGATCATTGGACGGAATCAAAAACCGATTCTGTTCGTAGGAAATGAAGGACTTGGATATTCCAAAGCTCTGCGTTCAGATGTAGACATCAAGATGTACCAGACCTTCAGCCTGGTCGGTCAGCCAAACGATGAACGAAGTCTCCCACTGAAAGAATTACTGCAAAGCTGCGGCATTGTTTCAGGATGTAAAATCGGTCTGATCGGCTGGAAAATGTTCCGCAAAGATCTCTTTTCCCTGAATCACCTGATCACAGATGTTCCGCACTATATCGTGCAGACTCTGGCAAATATCACAGGAATCGAAAACATTCAGAATGCCACAGATATACTGATTGACTGTGAATACGGTCTGAAACATCATGTCACTGCCAAAGAAATCGTTCAATTTGATGCGGCCGGAACAAAAGTCTCCCGCGGCGTATACCATTTCCTCAAAAATGTGCACCCCGGCATCACCAAACCGGAAGCGGCCGAGTTGATCGGATTTGACGGAGAACCGTTGACCATGCATCCCAGCATTAGTTTCGGTGATAAAAACGTATCAAAAGGACCGGAAGATACTCAGTACACCAGAAAACTGGAATACGGCATGGCGATCAGCGCGGGATATGGCCTGCGGGGCTGTCTGGTACATAGAAGCGGTATGTATATCCGCAGCAAAGAAGATCTCCCAGAGGACAAAAAACATTTCGTAGACGAACTAGTAAAACCCTATTTCGCCTGTGTGGTAAAATGGTATGAAATGATGAAAATCGGCACTTGCTGCGGTGACATTTACCAGATGGTAGAGGATACCCTCGGTATGGAAAAATTCCATATAGGACTGAATCCCGGACATCTCAGCCACACCGATGAATGGACGAATTCACCAATCGCGAAAGACAGTAAAGTAAAACTTCGCTCCGGCATGGCTCTGCAATGCGATTTTACTGTAGGCTTTCAGTCTCCTTCCATGACGACACATATTGAAGACGGTCTGGTAATCGCCGACGAGGCATTGCGCCTGGAAATCCAACGAATCGCTCCGACCTGTTATCAACGTATCATCAAACGTCAGCAATTCATCCGCGAGGTTCTAGGGGTAGATCTTCCAGAAGAAGCGCTTCCGCTCTCAGACTTGAGCTGTGTCTGCTTCCCATATATGGCCGATGTGAACACTGTATTTGCCAAGTGTTAGTACATTACTCTCTTAGAATCCAATTACCTTGCATGAATAAGCATAAATCAAGAGAACCTATTATCTCATGAAAAATCCGTCCAATCAGGACGGATTTTTCATGATGCAGCATTGTGAAAACACAAACTATATAACAATATAATTTTACTTCTTTGTTCGACAGCAACATAACACTCTTCTGCATATATAAACAAATGCACAGAACACGATTCCCGAATATACGGCCAGAAGTTCTCCATCCGTATCTCCAGTCTGCGCCCCTCGTCCGGCAACATCCACCATGACAATTTCTTTCTTTTCCGAATCTTTTTCCTCCTGATCTAATGGTATATCCGTCTCTTGATCTCCAGAACCAGCTCCCGCTTCCTCGTAAACTGTCACCTCACAGGATGCAGTCATAGTTCCTGCCGTAGCAGTTACCGTCGCAGTTCCTGGTTCTTTTGCAGCCACCGTCCCATTTTCCACAGCAACAATTGATTCTTCTGAGGAACTCCAAACGATATCTCTTTTCAAATCCACCGGAGTAAACACTGCTTTCAATTCCGCTGTGCTGCCCTTTTTCAATTTCAGCGCTGCCGGTTCCAAGCCAAAGTCAGCTTTCTGATCCGTATCATTCGTATATGCTTTGATCCGCAGACAGAAATTCTCATCGTCCAGATACAAATCTTGCCACCCTGGTTCCTCGTCTGCCGGCTCATAAATATAACTCTGACTCTCTTCCATATTCGACTCAAACGCAATCCATCCCGCATTACAAGATGTGTCCACTGTAACAATCGCCGAATCCTCCCCGTTGTCACAAACAAAAGAAAACACGACGGCAAACAGCTCTCCCGGCGCCAACATAACCGGTGTATCCAACGCAATTCTCTGACACCCCGCATCCTTTAGCACCCCGGACTGAGATGCCGACAATGTCCCTTCCGTCGGATCTCCAAAAGGAGAAAGCCCCGTATAGATTTCCAACTGATATTGCACCTGTGTGGACAGCAGATCAATGCTGACCGCCTCCAATCTCTCATTACAGCCGTCTTTCGCTCCCTGTGCAACAAACGTATTCGCACACTTCCATCCGGATTCTCCTGATACGTTAAATACAGGGCTAGCGGTACCGTCATACTGATAGTTATGCATATAGTCATTCGTCGCTTCTACCATCTCAAACGCAACAATTTCACCCAGACTGGCATCTTCATAGGAAACATAGAGATACCCGTCCCCAAGCCATGGATCACTGTCTCCATAGCTATTTCGAACGATCCAGGCTCCATCGTTAACCGGCCGTATCCCATCTTTAAACTTCTCCCGACTGAAGGAATCGTCCCATCCTACAATCGCAACTGCATGATTTCCCGCTATTTCCGGACAGTAATAGGCGCACTCATTATAATTCCAGTACTGGTAGTCTATGTAAATTCCGGAAGCGACCGCTCCATGATCCAGAATCGCCCTTTTTATATTTTCCACGGAATAATTATAGAAATAAACGTCTCTCACATGATAATCCGTATCATAAGAGTCCACATTCGGTAAAGGTTCCGCCTGATACACTCCCCTAGCGCTTTTACTGTCATGCTTTACACCCGCCCAGGTCGTAAGAAAATAAGCCGTCCCCTGCAGTGTACCCCCATTTTGCTCCCATTCGCTTTTCGATGAAATATTTTTATCATCGATCGTTCCGCCGAGAGGATCTGTTTGCCGATTATAAAAAAAGTATGCTAGATGATTTTCAGACAAATTCACCGTTTCATCTGCATAGCCGTTTTTTATCAGATTCCCTTCCATAGCCGCGATGGTGGAAAAAGCCCAGCAGGTATTCGTGAATCCCTGATCCTCCACATGCGCCGCCACTTTATGCGTTTCTCTCGGATCATATTTTCCCGGAAAAGAGTCTGTCGTTTTTTCTCCCGCACTTTGTATCGGCTCATTCTCATCAATCTCTGCACCTTTCAGGAGACTGTTTTCATAGATCGGATGTCCCGCCACATAACCGATTGGGTCGTCCGCCGCCCGGGAAGGAAAAGACCATATGCCAATCAGCAGGACCGCCAATACAATTTTATAAAACCTGTTTCTATTTACATTTCTGCTTATGTTTCCCCGCACTCTTCTGTTCCTCCATTTTACCGGTTTCTATTTCTTTTACACAACATTTGCCTCATATCTTATATTCAACGATCTTACAGGTATGTTTCTTTTCTCCGGCGGCAGCATTTTTATCATATGTGATGCCAACAAGCAAAATCGGTCGATCGAGATTAGCAAGAACAGAAGGATATTTCTTCTTCATTATCTGATTGATCGCCCCTTCGGCAGATTTATTCCACTTCAACTCCACAACCAATGCGGGCCAATCTGAATCTGGTCGGGGAAAATAAACGATATCTGCATACCCTTCACCTGCAGGAAGTTCCTCAAACTGTAGATAGTGATCCTGATAAGTGTAATAAGCCAGCTTAATTACACTACGCAGGCTTTCTTCTTTATTATAATGAAGCGCCATTGTTTCCTCTACATGCACCTTTTCTATCTGTGCGGCAACTGCTTCCTCGTTTCTTTGAATCGTATCTGTAAACAACTGATCGCTTTCGGCAAGACGCTTGAGAGTAGCCTGATGTTTCACTACCCGGATGGATCGCTGAAATTCCAGCTTAATTTCCTCATTCGGAATACGCACCGTCCCCTCGACTGAATTGTAGGCAAGGTAACCCAGGTGAATCATCAAGGTCAAAACATCATCTTTCCCCTTAAAAGTAGTTAAGTCATTCGCAAAACCAGTTGTGTTGACTTTAACATCCACACCCCCAATCAATTCCGCAATCGTTTTGGTGAGACCATTGTAGTCCTGACTTATATAGTCCAACAATCCCTCAGCCGCAGATGTTTCCGTCCAGTAAGAATCAAAATCATCATTATCAATGGCCTGCATCACAGAGTTTGGATTGTAAATGGAACCGACATCTTTGAAGACATATCCATCATACCATTGTTTCATAATGTTGAAATCCATATTTTTCTCTTTGCAAAGACCTTTTACCTCTTTTTCCGTAAAACCTACATATTCACCATATTTACGAGGTTTGACCATTGTGTACTCTCTAAAGTCGGAGATTGCCGACTGTGAACCGTCCTTTTTGATGGGGAGAATACCAGTCATATACACCGCGGCTACAGCTTTGGGAGTAAAATTGGCATTCTTAAACCAACCTCGTAACAGATTTAGGTACGATTGCTGAGCCACCTCGTCATCCTTCGCCTCGCGGATCATTGCATCCCATTCATCAATGATGAAAACAATACTTTTCTTCGTCTTTTCAACAAACCGAATCAAACAATCGTTCAGCGTCTTTTCCTTTTCAAGAGTTGGATCGATGAATACTGCCTCATTCATAAGCGCCTCAACAATCATGTCCGGCACGCCTCTAAGAGAATTCTTTCTCCTTTTCGCCTCAGATATAAAGCCGGTGATGTCCAGATAAATTACGTTGTACTGATTCAAATACTTCTCATAATCTTTTTCCTTTGCTATTTTTTTATCTTCAAATAGCTTATGAGAATCACAGGAACAATCATAATACGCTGTCAGCATTCTCGCCGCATAAGATTTTCCAAAACGCCTGGGTCTGCTGATACATGTGAGCTTATTCTTTCTCCCTACTGTCTGATTGATCAACCCGATCAATTCTGTTTTGTCCACATAATCCGAATCATTGATTTCCGCAAACCCACCATTGCCCGGATTGATATATACTCCCATAAAATCTTCCCTTTCCAGACTCATCTGATAAATAGATACAAAACGCTTGTTTTAAGAATAGTATATGAAAAATGCTCTTGCATTTCAAGGGCGTTGATTCGTTCTATCGTGTTTTAATCCAGATATTCCAACAGAGGAACCAAATAATCTGGATCTGTCCAGTCGCAGTTCTGTCCGGCAGATAACAACGCTTTCATCCACGGCTCTAAATCAGCAGGATCCTTTTTGGCGATCGCTTTCTTCAACAACCCGCACAACGTTCTGTCTTTGAATGTCATCCGTTCTTCATCCCAGGCGCCGCGCCCATAGAAAAGAGGAATATTTTTTAATTCCCCTTTCAGATTCCGCTCTCTGATCTCCTGAAAGGCTTTCTCATCATACGGAGAAGCCCCTACACAAAATACAGCGATCCTTTTTCCTTTCCATTTACCAATATGCTTTCTCAGAAAAGATAGTCCGGCTATCCCTGAAGCATATATGCCTCCGCAAACGATAATGGTGTCATAACGCGCCACATCATCAGGCCTGGCCTTCGAAATCTCCGTGCAATCAAATCCCGTTCTCTCACGCAGCCAACCTGCATATTTTCTCGTTGCTCCATATTTTGATTGATAAATGATAATCCCTTTTTCCATTCTTTCCTCCATTCTCACATTTTACAACACAAACCGGTATTTCTCAGTCATTCATCAGGCAAATGTTTATTCGTCCATTACCTGATTTAAAAACGCCTGATATGCCATTTCCAATTGTACATCAATTTCATCTGTCGAAATTCCCGGCGTCGTCACTGAAAAAGCAGTACCGATCCCTATCGTATAAATCAACATATTCAGATGTAACTGTTTCGCCTTTGATATGCTGATATGCAATTGCTCTGCAATATACTCCGCAACCCGTGGAGCGGCCTCTGTCTGGTATAGCTCCTCCAGAGAGGAAATATGTTGTCTTTGATGCAAAATGAAGATTCTAAACAAATGTGGTTCCTCCCCCGCCAGTCGGATATACGCTCTGCCCGTACTGCGAAACATATCTCCTGGTTCCAGATGTTGCACAATGTACTCCTGCACAAACGCACAAGTTCGATCTACCACATCCTGACGCAAACCTTCCATATTTTTGCAATAACTATAGATTGGCTGCACGGAACAACCGATCCTATCCGCGATCTGTTTTACCAGAACCTTTTCCATGCCGCCGTTTTTCGCGATTTCAAAAGCAGCATCCACAACCATTTCTTTTGTTATTTTCTGTTTTGGCATTATTCCTCCTCGTATTTGAACTTATTTTTACAGTTTTTATTATATAATTTACTTATATAATCTATTTATATAAATAAATTATATAACAAGCAAAAATATTGTCAATCCTTTTTCATCTCAATATTTTCATTTATAAACTTTTCTCTTAGCATTCCAATGATGTAATCAAAATTAAAAAACGCCACACCATACGATGCAGCGCCTTTCTCAAGTCACACACTATTCATTCACAATCGCAATCTTAAACCCATCCATACGAATATTGGTCTCCATCGCCTCGTTGATCTCGTCCAACGGGAACTTGTGCGATACCAGTTCTCCTATCGGCCAACCTTGTTTCATTGCTTCTTTCAGCATTTCCATCGCCTGGAGCCAATCTTTTGCCTGATAGGTCCAGGAACCCGTCACCTTGATCTCTTTATTACAGATATCCAGATGCGGATTGTAAGTAGTATCTCCATTATTTACAAAGAATCCCAACTCACACATGGAACCACCGCGGCGCACATAACTCCAGATTGTGGAAGCCGCTTTCGGAGATCCCGTACACTGGAATGCCATCTCAGCGCCTTTCCCTTCCGTAATCTCTTTCACAACAGCCAGAGCGTCTTCTTTCAGGAAGTTTACAGTCCATTTCGCGCCCAACTTCGCCGCCATTCCAAGTCTCTTCTCATCTCCGTCCACCGCGATGATATTTCTGCATCCCATCGTGCGAACCGTTGTGAGGAGCAGAAGACCAATCGGTCCACACCCTTGAACCAGTACATACGAATTGTGTTTGAAATTAAAAATCTCTTTCGCCTTCTCCACAGCATGTACAACAACCGCTGCTGGTTCAATCAAAAGACGGCTGTCCAGATCTTCCATATCGGATACATTGAAAATCACGCCGCCTGCATTGATCTTTATGTATTCCCCAAACCAACCATTAAAGAAATGCTCTTCTCCTGCCAACAGACCAAAAATCTCTCCGCCATCACAGAGATGAATATTTTCCGGATGATTCTTACAAGTATCACAGACCCCACAGGGCTTCAATCCGGTAACAATCTTATCTCCCACCGCCAGAGGTTTTCCGGAGTAATCCGTCGTCACATTTTTCCCAATCTTTACAACCGTACCGGTTCCTTCATGGCCAAGCTGAATCGGGATATAGCCAAATGGATCGCCTTTATACTCGTGAACATCCGTTCCGCAGATGCCACAGCCTTCCACCTTGACTAATACTTCATCATCATTAATCTCCGGTACTGGAAGCGTCCTCACATCAATCTCTTTCTCGCCTGTCAACACTGCTACTTTTGCAGTTTCTGGAATATTGCCCATTTTTTATCATCCTTTCTTTTCTTAATCACTTCCGATAGTTTCTAATTTCATTTTAGTATATTGACAGATAGTTACAAGTTACAGTTTTTTCTTTATGTAAAAAATGTTACACCCATCAAAAAGTGTAACATTTTATATGTATTCTATAAATTTTTAAACAATTCAAACAATTTAGGTGGAACGGCCGCACTCAACCGATCTGCCATCTGTTCCGGTGATATTTTCATTCCATTTCGCGCCCATTCTGCAGTCATATAGATCGAACCCCTGCAATACATACGCAGTAGAAAATCCATATCTTCTTCCATTGGAATCCCTTTTTGCTTGATAACCTCGGAATAAAACTGATAGATACACTCATAATCATAGTCAATCAGGCAATTCTGATTTTCCGATAAAAATGACGACCTGAAAAATATTTTTTCTTCTTGCATCAACCGAAATTTTGTGATCAACCCTTCCCGGAAGCTCATACTGATTCCCATCTGTCGAAATGATCGCTGAGCCAATTTGTCAAAATACCAGTTCACAAGATCATATTTGTCTTTAAAGTGCCTGTAAAACGTAGGTCTGGTAACATCTGCTTCCTCCACAATCTGTGTCACAGATATTTTGTCAAGAGGCTGTGTCTTCATCAGTGTATTCAAAGCGGATGCAAATTGATATTTCTTTTTCTCAGAAGCATTCATCCTATTCCTTCCTCCTGCTTATTTTTCCGCAGCTCCCGGAAGAGCACCTCCGCCATCGCCGCCATAATCGTCATATATTTTCTTGTGTCTTTGAACATAGACTGATACGTCTCATTGCTCTCTTTAAATGCGCGACGCGCAGTTTCCCCAAATATTTTCGGAAAGATACTTTGTATAAACATCTGCTCTGTATCCTGCCTTGCAGACTTCACCAACTGCGTATTTTCCTCCAGCATCCTTTGCAGATTCCCAATAATGATACGATCCGCTTCTGTGATCTCTCCGGCAAAGGCTTCGTTGAACTTCTCTATAATCTTATCGAACGGGCTTTTCAACTCTTTTATACTGCCGCTCTTTTTCATCTTAGCAACCTCGTACTCACCCGACACATCTTTATCCAAAACAATAGAGCCGGAAAATGTATGCTGCAATCTGTAATACTCCAGACGCACTTTGTTATCCAGATTCCAGCGATCTTTCTGATCGGGAGGCAATAAATGCAATAGATATTTGCAGAATATATACTCATTGTGCAGCGACATATCAAACATTCTGACGATCTGATTGATATAGTCAAACCACCTCACAAAAGATCTTACGGTACGCCTGAATTCATAACGCTGTTGCTGCTCCAAATCATTATATTTATCTGCCACCGGAAGCAGTGCGTTCGATATCCTGGCCTGTGTTCTTCCACCATCTTTATTCTGAGGGGCAATGTAGATCTCTGCAATCTGCCTCACATCCAAATCATCATAAATATAAAATCCTCTGAGCTGTTCCTTTGTCTTATAAATCAAATCCACATTTATTTCGGATTCCAGACTTGTTTCTGTGTAGAATCCCTGAAACGCCTCCTGAATCTCTTCGTTCGTATTTATAAAGTCAAGAATATAGGTATCTTCTTTATCCGGATGCACACGGTTTACCCGGCTAAGCGTCTGAACCGCTTTGACCCCTCTCAGCCTCTTATCCACAACCATTGTGTGCAGAAGCGGCTCGTCAAAACCTGTCTGATACTTTTCAGCAACAATAAGAATATCCCCATAATCATGAAAAACCTTCCTAGTCTGTGCTTCCGAAACATGATTTCCAGCCAAATCAACATTCAGGCTACTCTCTGAATAGTCGGGACTATTCGGATCATCCGGATCTTTCACGATTCCGGAAAACGCCGCCATTACCAACAGTTCCTTATATTGCTTTGTTTGAATATAAGCCTGTATCGTTTTCAGGTAACGAACCGCCGCGAGACGCGAGGATGTGACGACCATCATCTTTCCTTTCCCTTTGATCGCCTTACTCGTGATTTCCCGGAAAGTTTCCACAATGATCGCCGCTTTCTGCTGAATGTTATACGGGTGCAATTCCGCATAACGCCGAATCAGCTTTGCGGCTTGATATGACGGAACATCCGGGTTATCCTTGGTATTCTTCGCAATCTTGTAGCAAGTCTTATAGGTTGTATAGTGGGCCAGAACATCCATGATGAACCCTTCTTCAATCGCCTGCCTCATACTGTATATATGAAATGGATGGAAAGAACCATCCTCCCATTCCTCGCCAAACATTTCCAGGGTTTTCTCTTTCGGTGTAGCCGTAAATGCAAAAAAACTCAGATTTTTATGCTTCCCGGCTGCCACCATTTCTTCTATCGTTCTGTCCTCATCCAATTCGGCCATTTGCTCCTCATCATACATTCGGTTCGCATATTCCTCAACCCGCCTGGCCAAATCCCGTTCTTCTTCTGTCTGAAATTCTTCCGCATCCGCTCCGGTAAACTGCATCAACTCCTGCACAGCATCCGTTTTATCTGCAAGTCCTGCCTTCAATTTCATCGCACTCTGCCCCGTCTGGCTGGAATGCGCCTCATCCACAATCACAGCAAAATGCTTTCCGCGAGTGTCTCCAATCATCTTATAGATTACTGGAAATTTTTGCAAAGTCGTGACGATCATTCGTTTCCCATCATCAATCGCTTTCAGCAAATCTCTCGAACGCTTCTTATCATCAATCAACACGACGCTTCCAAGCGTATGATCAAATCCACCGATCGTGGCCTGTAGTTGTGAATCCAGCACCTTTCTGTCCGTTACAATGATGACTGAATGAAACATCGGGCGATCATCCTTATGCAGACTCGCCAGCCGGTATGCAGTCCATGCAATACTGTTTGATTTCCCTGAACCCGCGCTGTGCTGTATCAGATAATTCTTCCCAGGACCATGTTCCGCTACGTCCGCAATCAATTTCCTGACGCCGTCCAATTGATGATATCTTGGAAATATCACGGTATTTGCCGGGTCCGTCCCACGAGAATTTTTTTTCTGCTGCTGATAACTGATAAATTTCTGGAGAATATCCAGCAATTTGTCCTTCTGCCATATTTCCTCCCACAGATATGTAACGGTATAATTTCCATCTTTTGCAGGAGGATTTCCAGCGCCTCCATCTTTCCCCGGCCCATTGGAGCCTTGATTCAATGGAAGAAATTGCGTCTCATTTCCATTTAATTTCGTTGTCATCATCGCTTGAAACAGATCCACGGCAAAAAACACCAGAATCCGGTGATTGAATGAAAATGCCGCTTCTCTCTGATCTCTGCCTGTCATCCACTGTTCCATCGCACTGTCAACATTTTGCCCGGTAAACTGATTCTTTAATTCAATCGCAACAACAGGAATTCCATTTATAGCAAGCATCATATCGACACTGTTATGATTCAAAACACTATAATGCCACTGGCGCACACAGTGACAAATATTCTTTGAATACCTTGTTTCGGCCAACTGGTTCAACCTGGATTCCGGCTTAAAATAGCATACTTTAAATTCCAGACCGCGATACTTAAATCCATGTCTGAGCACGTGAACAAGACCTTCCAATTGAATCGCATCTTCCGTAATCTTCAGAAATTTGTCCTTCGGATCTACCTTTCCGCAACGCTTGACAAACTGCGTCCACACCAGCTTCTGTGTCTCCGAGACAAACGTACAAAGAGTATCAATATCAATCACTTCGGGGTTCCGATAATTTTGATCTGAAGCTTTCAACCATCCGCCTTCTTTGGATATAAGATATGCTTCAATATCCGTCTCAAACTGCTTTTCGCTTACCGCCACAGATCACACCACCTTTCGTTTTCCCGTCACTGTTTCATAGACAAGCGATCTTTTATATGCCTTTAAATCACTGATCAATTCCTGCTTCATCAAAATGATCGTATTCAACTCTTTACATCTTCGCACCAGAAACTCCGTGATCCTTTTTCGCTCTTCTTCGGGGATAACAGGGATTAACAGCTCTTTCAAATTGTAAGAGTATAGGACGTCTATTGTGGTTGAATTACTTTTCTGCAGCATTTGTTCCAGCATAAAATTGCTCTCGTTAAATAGCATTTTCAGCAATTCATCATTGATATAGCGTTTATCCGTCCGAAATCTTATCACACAGGGATGTAAAACGCCTTTTGGCGCTCCTTCTGGAACAATCGCAATCTTTCCGATACTTCCTCTGGTCGTAATCAGAATGTCTCCGGGCAGAACTTCAAATCCACTGAGTGCATTTGCTTTTTCTTCAGTGACAAATGTGGTATTGGTCTCAAAGTTCTGATCCAAAACGGTTCGCTGATTATATACCCACACGCCTTCTTCCACAATATCTGCTCCTGAGAGAGCGCTTCCAAACGGTCCTACTTTGATCGCCGATCCGTTCGAAAAGTCAAATATTCTTTTCATCGGAACCATATTCCAGTTCGCCGGTATCCTCCCAATAAATTCCACTCCGCTGTCCTTTGTTGTTACATCATCACCCATTCCTTTTGTTACCGCTTGACAGACAGTTGCCGCTTTTAACAATTGATACTCTTCGATACTGGTTTCCGTCTCTTTGATTAGCTTGTCTATCTTTGTGATTCTGGAATCCAAATAGGTGGCAATCCTATTTTGTTCTATGATCGGAGGCAGACAAAAAGGCAGATTCGAAAGCTTATTCCACCTCAAATCGCAGGAGCGCACTCGAATTCCGGTTGATAACGACATAAATACGTCTCTGTACGCCAATGCCCTGAGATAATACATGAGAAATCTTTTATTTTCATTCGAATCCATTACGATCAATACCGGAGAAGCTTTCCCTCTCGAATCACTGACTCCGATCGCACCTGCAAATCCATCCATTCCATGAACCACCAAGTCTCCGGGTTCCACCCCTTGATATCCAATTTCTTTTAAGGAAACCGTGAATCCTTCTTCCCGCCTGTTCTTCCTCAATGTCACTTCCCCGTCCCGAAAACAGGTGATAATTTCATCATCATCCAAAACAGGTCTTTCCAGAAGCTGCAATATATTTTTCCCCCGCACTATATTCCAATGCGTCGGTATTTCGTCGATCCATGGTATTTCACACATTTTATACGCACTATACATGTGAGAAACAGACATATCACTCACCTTCCTCCCGGAATAATTCATGGAGCTCTGCCATAAGCTTCTGTTCACGCTCTGCAATTCTTCTTTCTATTTCAAATGAATCTTCTATCTTTGCATATTCAAAAAATGTTTTTGTAAAAGGAATTTCATAGCCAATTTTCGTCTTTGACGGATCAATCCAGGCATCCGGATGAAAGGGATGAACCTCTCTTCGCAGGTATGCTTCCGGATCTTCCTCTAACGAAATCATTTCTGTATCTCTTTTCTTCGTATCCGGCACGGGTTTTCCCTTTTTCTTTACCACCTTGCCATTTTCATATTTCGGTGTCTCAACCGTGACTTTTCGATATCCGAAATCGACGCTGTCAACCCTTTTACACTTACACGTTATTCCCGTCTCCCTTTCATCCATAAACTGAAACGTCCGATATTCACCATACGCCTCGACAATCAGATTCCTGCACCTTTCGGTGATATCTACGCGCTTATTCCCGATGGGTTTTCTCCTCATCTCGCAACATTTACTCGCATCAATCAAAAGCACTTCACCCGGATTTCTTTGCGGCTTGGCCTTATCAATAATCCATATATAAGTCGCTATCCCGGTATTATAGAAACTATCGTTTGGCAGCTGTACAATTGCATCTAACCAGTTTTTTTCTATCATATATCTTCTGATTTCACTTTGACCGGAACCAGCATCTCCCGCGAACAGCGATGACCCATTTTGAATAATAGCCATCTTACCGCTGCCCTCTTTCAACTTGGCAATACCATTCAACATGAAGAGCATCTGTCCATCGCTCTTACTTGGAAGCCCCGGTGCAAATCTTCCGGCATCCCCTTTTTTATATTCAAGCTCTACGACCGGAGCCTCCCGCTTCCAGTCAATCCCAAACGGCGGGTTGCTGATACAAAAATCAAACTGAAATCCACTGAATTGATCCTCAGACAACGTATCGCCAAACTTCATATTGTCTGAATCTCCCCCATGAATCATCGTATCCGCAACAGCGATACCCATGGTGAAAGGATTGATTTCCTGACCAAATGTCATAACATTTGCCTTTTCATCCAACTGATGAAGCCGCTCCTCCATACACGTCAACATCTGACTGGTTCCCATCGTCATATCATAAACCGTACAGTGCATCCCATCCTCATCTGTATTCATCTCATATTTCGTCAACAAAAGATCACACATCAGATAAATAATATCTCTGCTGGTAAAATGGGCTCCGGCTTCCTCACCATAAGATTCCGAAAATCTCTGTACTAAATTTTCGAAAATATACCCCATATCAACCGAAGAATATTTGCTCATATCCATATCTTTGGCATTGAAATCCAAAATAATCTGATACAAACACTTCGCATCCTTCATTCGCTCAATCTGACTATAAAACCCCATTCTTGCGAGGATGTCCTTCACATTATCAGAGAAACCATTCAGGTAGACCATAAAATTATCTGCAATATTTTCCGGATCTGCACTCAGCAAATCAAACGTATATTCACTGACATTATAAAACTGATACCCCGCAGCTTCTTTCAGAAAATCGGCCGTCATGGGGCCAAAATCCTTGTATCTCTTGTACGCTTCCAGTACTTCCTGGTGGCGGGTCTGATCGCTTCCTTCCTTCTTTGTTTCCAGGCAGTCATGAAATCGCTTAATCACACACATCGGTAGAATAACCAACCCATATTCATGCGGTTTATATGCACCAAAAAGAGAATTGGCTGCATTCCAGATTAAATTCGCATTTTCCTGCGCTCTTCTTGTCACTTCATTGATCTTTTCTTCACTTACGCTCATGTTTCTTCAATCCTCCTGCACTTATCATTTGATCTAATATGCCTGACAAAACGTCCACATTCATGCCTCTCCACGCCTCTCTGCCCTCAAGTTCTCTGAAATCTGAATAAAGTATTCTCGACCGAAACACATGATCCGTACAGGCTGAAAAATAGTGCTCCATTTTTTCACATAATCCATAAAGTTTATCATAAATTCCATCATAGGCTGGCGTTCTTTGCTTATAAAAATATGCGATTTCCTTCCCATATTCTTCTATGTAAGACTTGGTCAGTATAAAAATATCCTCTATCTCGCCATCTAAAGTGCTCGCCCACTTCTGAACTTCCGTGACATCTCTGTGATTCTTCAATAAGGAATACAATACAGAATATTTGGAACAAACACGATTCAATATTGGATCATTTTTCCTCAATTTGTACAGTTTTGCTGAATCCTCAGGCAGAACCTCAACCGGATCTTTGAGAAAATTTTCCCTCACATACTTTTGATATTTTTTCAACCGTATATACAAATATTCTCTGAATTCCTCCCGCAATACATATTGAATCGAATCCATATCGACCATAATTTTCTTTCTCGGAAAAAGCTCCCTCACCGTTGCATTTACCACCGGATCACAGTCAATAATGATTCCCCTCAACGCAACCATATCCATTTTGCTGAAAAATTCTTTTAGCAGCGATTCACTGATCGCCGGCAGAACCTCTACAATGGAACATGGTTCCTGTGTGATATCGCAGATCAGCACAAAAGAATTAAAAAAAGATTTGTAGGTAAATAGCAGCAAACCTGCTGGAGTAACAAATCGGCGTCTACTGTCTTTTTCCGACACCCATCGTTTGATCAATTTCGCCATAGCCGGTTTGCTTATGACATCATTTTCATGTCCTTCCACCAGATAGGCGCTCATGTCTCTGCGAACATCATCTATTGATTCATACATCATATGCCATAAGACTTCATTCTCATAGCGCTTCGTTATCTTCGCATTTTCCTTGACAAAATGAACTGTCTTCTGAAACACCGCTCCGCACTCATCGTTCAGACACCTGTATTTATAAAAATAGTAATGCAGCTTCGCAAATCTCTTTTTTCCGTCAATTGTTATAATATCGCGTAGGGTCCTGCAAAACCGCCCGTGATTCTCTACTTGTCCATTACATTCAATACATTGGGGCACTGCCGTATCTGGACTCATTGCCTGAATATCATATTCATCTCCGCCAATTGCCTTCAATTCATCAATCGCCAGTATTTTGGTTAATCGCTCCGATACCTTCTTAAGTTTTCTTGGTTTTGCCATTTTTCATTCCGCACTTTTCTAATATTGTATCTCCATGTTCCAATCGTCTGGTATCTGCAAACACATTCTACACAATCCATTCAAATACCAGACCATCTGTCTATTAAATTATAACATGAATTCACACGAAACACACCATCAAGTTGACATTTATTTCTATGCTTTCTTTTTCCTTCCAATTTTTACCCACTATTAAATTTATAAAATGCAATTACTGATGCTTTATTGTTTTTAAACCCACTATTAAGTTTATTCAAAAACAAATTGTATTTCGACAGTAATTTACACTTTCTGCTATGATAAAGTCATTCAAGAAAAACAAAATGTCCTGGCGCAAGACATTAAACTGCGCCTTTTGACTGGACTTTTGATTGCAATCGCTCTCTAAAATTGACATTTTCCCAAACACCATCTATAATATATATTACATTTGTAAGATTGCTTTAAGAGTTCCGCTGCCGAATTGCCAGCATGAATTCAGATCTAAGGAGGTAGATCGAGATGAACCCTCTGCCGCAGATTTCTGAAGCAGAATTCGAGGTGATGAAAATTATATGGAAATATGCTCCAATCAGCACCAACGAAATCACAGAAAAGTTATTACAGACCACAAGCTGGAGTCCCAAAACCATTCAAACTCTGATTAAACGCCTTGTAACCAAAGGCGCCCTTACGTATGAAAAACAGAGCCGTGTATTTGTATACACCCCAACCGTGAAAAAAAGCGAATATATTGGCCGGGAGAGTAACTCTTTTCTAAAACGTTATTATGATGGAGATATCACCGCCATGTTGTCTGCTTATATAGAAAATGACAAACTGTCTGAGACGGAGATCGAGCACCTGCGCGCTCTTCTTTCAAGGACTCCAAAATAAACCAGCATTCCCCACAAGGGGCGTACCACCATATATAAAAGTATTGAGGACACATTGAGCATCCCTGAACTTATGCCGCCTACCCGGCGGTGGACTTTCCTGGTAAGGAGAACTTCTATATGGCTGATTTCATGATACACTTTTTCATATGCAATCTATTCATCTGCATGATGATTGGAGTACTTCTGCTTATCAAGCAGATCTTTCGAAACATCTTATCCAACCGGATGCAGTATCATCTGTGGTTTCTTCTGCTAGGACTTTTGACTGCTCCTTTTTTGCCTTTTTGCCCTGTCAAACTTCCTCATATCTTTTCAGGGTTTAATAACCTAAGCTTCTTTTCTTTTTCGAATACCAGAATACCAATCGAAAAATCCGTTCGTGCAAATCTATCTGGAACTGCAAATTGGATTCAAGATTTTACACTCTCTGTAAATCACAAAACATCATCCGTTATAGGATACACATTGTTTTGTATCTGGGTTGTCGGCATTTTTGCAATGCTTTTGTTTATCATAAAATCTTTCTATCGTCTGCAAATCATAAAAAAATCTGCACTTCCTCTGCAAAAACAGGAAATACACAGACTGTATCAATACTGTCTGAATGAATCGAATATTCGTAAAAATATTCCTATTTGCAGTACTGCATTTTTGCAGTCTCCAGTTATTACAGGACTATTAAAACCATGCATCTATCTGCCGATCCATTTAATATCCGATTACGCCACAACAGACAACATCCACTCACCCAAAACAGACCGACTTCGTCCAATCAGATATATGTTGCTGCACGAATTGCAGCACTACAAGCATAAGGATATTCTTGTCAATTATTTGATGGATCTTGCAGGTATCGTTTACTGGTTTAATCCCTTTGTCTGGTATGCCTTAAAAGAAATGCAAAACGATAGAGAAGTCGCCTGCGATTCTTCTGTTCTGGAAATGCTTGATGAGAATGCTTACAGAGATTACGGCGAAGCTCTCATCAACTTTGCAGAAAAAGTATCTCTCACCCCTTTTCCATTTTCCACAAACCTTGGTGCAAATAAAATACAATTAAAGCGACGTATCATCAACATCGCCACCTATCAAAAACCAAACTTTCAGAAAACTATAAAGAGTACGTCCGTCTTCCTATTGATCTTCTCCCTTTTTCTTAGACTTACGCCTCTCCTTTCCTCTTATGCGGCTGACGAAAACCATTATCAATGGACGTCTTCTCTGAAGAATATTTCTCATGTAGACTTCACCGAATATTTTGACACATACAAAGGAAGTTTTGTTCTGTATGATTCAGAAAAAGATCTTTGGTACATACACGACATGGACCGCGCTACACTGCGCGTCTCACCGAACTCCACCTACAAAATATACGATGCTTTATTTGGTTTGGAGGAAGATGTCATTACACCGAATCATTCTTTTCTTGCATGGGATGGAGAGACTTATCCATTTGAATCATGGAATACAGATCAAACTTTACAGACCGCTATGAACGCTTCCGTCAACTGGTATTTTCAATCCATGGATAAACAACTTGGAAAAACGGCTCTCTACAATTACATGTGCGAAATTGAATATGGAAATAAAAATATAAGCGGCAGCCTCCCTACTTATTGGATGGAATCTTCTTTAAAAATTTCTCCAGTGGAACAGGTTCATCTTTTAAAAAATCTGTACGATAACAATTTTGATTTTGCTCCCGAAAACATTGCTGCGGTGAAAGACGCCATCCATATTTCCTCTTCCGATACCGGAACACTCTACGGAAAAACCGGAACCGGCCGTGTGGACGGGGATGATGTGAACGGATGGTTTATTGGCTTTGCAGAAATTGCAGATCATACCTATTTCTTTGCAACCAATATCGAAGCCAATGAAGGCGCGACTGGAAGCAAGGCGGCAGAAATCACATGGTCTATCCTATCCGATATGAATATCATGCATTTTGATGCTCCGCAGTGATTCTTCGTAACCATTTTTCGCAATTTCCTCCATCCTGTGCGTTTTTCAGCACAAACAGGTAGTTAGTGAAAGAATTAACAAATTCTTTCACTCTTATCTTCCATACTTATTCCCCGCAGATACGGTATTGATACTCGGGTATATCATTTATCCCATCATTTAAGATTTTATTTCCTAAATATTGAAAATGTCCATCAGCGTCAAATCGAATAGTCAACTCATGGGTGATTACCGCATCATCACACACGATCATTTCGCACACTGCGTCTACCGTTAACGTAACCGTACCGTCGCTATTTTCTCTGATATCAGTAACTTCTGGGAGAGAAGTCCCAAAGAATGTCGGCGCATAATTCGAACATCCCAATTGCCTCCAAACATACGTCTGATTTTCTTTATCAAATACCGCATATTCCTGGAGCTGCTCCGCCGTTATCGGAAGATACTCCATAATCAGATTTTCAAATTCCTCTTTTGGTATGCCATTTGGATAAGGCTCTGCGCGAAACTGCTTCCCATATTTCATTGCATACAGATATTCATACATTCCATTGTAATCCAGCTTATCCAAATGCTCTGTATCCCAGTTGGAGCAAAGCAAGTTATTTCCCTGATATCCTAAATCAAATACACACTTTTCAGACACTTCGCGCAGTTTTTCGTCCATCGGACGCACCCGGATCAATCGACTCCCGTCAACGATCTCCGTCACTTCAGGGTACTCCGGAACACACAGTTTATAGCAAAACCATCCTTTCTTTGAATACTTCCATTCCTTTATTCTGGTATAGGAACAAAAAGATGCTTCCGGCTCACTCTCCTCATTCCATACAACATTGAAACTGAAAACATATAGGTCCGTTCCATCAAAAATATATTTCATTCTTCGAAATCCACCGTCGGTACGAATCTCGTATACAATAATCGAATCTTCCTTGCCATCCATGCACGTCTTTAAAAAATGTTCCATCTTTTTATAATTTTCCATATTGGCATACAGAACCATCGTATAAACTGGGCATCCCGTTTCTTTTACGTTGTTCTGTATTTCGAGAACTGTTTCCTTGGTAAGAACAACGTTGGATGTTTCTCCTTTGTCCGCCTCCTCATAGATGTCACGAATAAGTTCGCTCACCTTTTTGCAGTCTTTTTCGGCCTCTTCTCTCTCCTGCTTTTCGATTGGAAGATCGTATCCCTTCTCCCATTGCTCTGATGTTTCTTTTCCATTTTTTTCTTTCTCCGAAACAGGAATCTCCGAATTTTGGCTGAAATCAGTTTTTCCCGCCTCATCGCTTTTCCCACAGGCACATATAAAAATAATCAATAACATCAGTATCGTCAGCAAAGTACATTTTTTTACCATGATATCATCCTTTCATTCGTCTCCATGCTTTTGTTTATCAGAATTGTAGAAAGATTACATCTTGTTTGCAGTTCCATAAGATTATTGTTATTCATAAACTCATACTTTCATTTTTAAATATTACATATGTAAGAATTGAGGGCAAAAAATATTAGATTTATTTTTCAACACTTCTTAAATATTACACCCGTAAGATTTATTAGTCAAGTTCTAATCCCGCCAATCTGCCGTATCCATTTTTCTGATATTCTGGTAAAATAAACAGTCTACAAATTTCGTTTTTCCGGATACTTCCGGTCCCTACGACCTCTCCTTGAATCACCGCAAAATAAATCTCCTCTTCTACCGTCGCCTCTCTGATCCTCTGTTCCTCGTGCAGATCAAGAAAAAACTGTACCGCGCCAGAAGGATAATAGTGAGGATATATCGTTTTTATCGTTCGTTCCACAATCTTTGCGACCTTTGTTGGACAGTCTGCACGCTTTAACTGCATTTCTATGTCAATCTTATGCATCATATATCTCTTCCTTTTCACTTTTATTATTTCAGTACTATATGGTCTTTCTTAATTTTTCTACAATTGTGCCCTTGTTCCATACCTTATGCACAAAAACTGAAATCATTATAGCACATATAATATACGGAACAGAAATAGAAAGCGCCGGCAGAATGGTAAAACAGTAGTCACAGAACCAAAAATTATCTGCAAGATCTTTCACTATCGTAAAAGAGACGACCGCACTGAACAAACATCCCACCACAGATGCCAGGATCGTAAGTCCTATCCCCTCATAAATAAACAGTTTTCTCAACTGTTTTTTGGTCATACCGATACTCTGCATAACAGCAAACTCTTTTTGCCTTGATACCGCACCCGTTACGATGACATTGAATAGATTTAATACACCTAAAATACCAAATAAAACCGCAAATATGTTTCCGGTCATTTCATATACATTGGTAAAAATCTCAAATTCTGTGCGAACAGACTGACTGGATTCATAGGTAATATCCAATCCTTTTGAAATCTGACTATCTAAAAATGATTGTATCTGGCGATACATACCCGATTTTGAATCACACAAAAACCTGACAGGTCTCTTGTCGGGAAATAATCTTAAAAATTCACTGGACGGCAGAATCATAAAAGTAGCTTCGCCGGGTTGCGCAGGAGATATCAGCTTACTATTTACCGCAACACATGCTAACACTTCATAATCCAATGATTTTCCTTCAATCTCAGCTGAAATTTTGTCTCCAACGTGGACAGACAACATCGAGTCCGTATAATCATCTCCATTATCATCGGAGATAATTGCTCCTATCATATACTTACCGCTCCTTAATTTTTCATAATCCATTTTTCCTTCTAAAACAGTCGTTCGTTCTAAAACAGGTTCATCAAATCCATATAAAGCTTGACCGACATCTTGAATCGCATCAGTCTCACATGGCTGATCATTTATCTCTAAAATTTTAGCGGTTACAATACCACTGTAATTGTTTCTCAGTTCGTCGCTTTCTGGAACATTCATAGGTTTTCCATGAAAATAAACAAAACCTCCGTCTCTCACTCCTTCCATATGAGCCACTTCATCTATGAATCCACTTGGCAATGTATCGGTATCATCGAAGAAAAGCCTGGCTCCAGCAGTAAATGTGGGATGATAGACATTGAATTCTGCCCCCACACGACCTTGCATATAGGTATCGCTATGAAAAGTTGATGTAAAATTCAATACACTATTCAACAAAACAATGCCGAGAGCAATCGAGCACGTCACAAGAATCGTTCTGCTTTTATTTTCCACAAGATTCGCAATCGCCATATGCAGGATTCTCGATTTTGATTCTTTCCCACATTTATATTTTTTCTTGCTTATTCTATCTTTTCCCTGATATTTCAGAGATTGTACGGGAGATAATCTCGAAACAATAAATGCTGGTATTTTACAACTCATCCAGACAGTAAAAAATGAAAATAAAACGGTCACCAAGATAAATCGGAAATCTGGTAAAATAAATAGACTATCCTGGTAAGTCGTAATCGACATGATCAACGGTAAGACAATATTTCCAAGCCCCCATCCCAAAAAGGTGCCTAACGGAATGCCAACAAATGCCATCCGTATCGCCTGATACTCTACCAATCTTCTTAACTGCTTCGGTGACGCTCCTATTGTTTTTAACTGTCCATATATCCTCACATCTTTCATCACAGAAATCTTAAATATGTTAAAAATAATCAAGAATCCTGAAAATAGAATCAATGATGCAATGATTAGGAACAATCTTATCTCCTGTTTTGTGGGCTGTGTATTCATTTGATAAGCAATGTTTATAGTAGAGTTTATATATCCCGTTTCCCCATACAAAGAATCTGTATCAAATCCCGCACAACTTAGAACACGCTCCTGCTTATTTTTCAAATTCTCCATACTTTGAAAATTTCCATATAAACTGACGCTGCCAGCTTGTATTTCATTGTTTTGAGAAAGTTGAAGCTCGCCGATTTCTTCCTCACAAAAATCTTTTGAAACAAAGATACAAAACTCTGATTCGTTCGGATGCCCCTTGTATATTCCTGAAATCACCACACGATTTTGCCGAGTTTCCCCATTTACAGAATAACTAAGTTTCATTTCTTCCCCGACAGAAATGGACATATTATTTTGCATAAGAAACGCTTCCGGAACACAAACTTCGTTTTCTTTCTTTGGATAATTTCCTGCAATATAATCTATGTATGCTCCGTCCATATATCCTTTATCAGCATACTTCAGTACGACAGGGAGAGAGGTGTTTTCACTGTTTACTTCTCCTAGATCAACCACCTCATAAATTTCCGAGAATAAAGGATTATTTTTGATACATTCGCTTTGTTCTTCTTGTAGATTTTGAATCGAAATCATAAAACGATTGCCGCTTTGAAATAGCATTTGTTCGCGAATCGACAACGCTGATCCTTGATAAATTGTCACTACGGAAGCAAACATTGCCGTCGTTAAAATGATAGCCAGAATAGCAATCACATTTCTCAACCGATTTGCTTTCATGTATTCTTTGGAGAGCACTTTTATAAAATGTTCGTTATTATTTCGTAACACGTTTCCTTCTCCTCTGTCATTCAAATTCCTTTACAATATGTCCATCTTCAATGCGTATCATTCGATCCGCCATAATCGCAATTTCAGGGTTATGTGTAATCATTACAAGCGTCTGATCAAATTGTTGACACGATACCTTTAACAATTGAAGTACATCCTGACTGTTTTTTGAATCTAAATTTCCGGTTGGCTCATCCGCCAGA
>JAAVXR010000092.1 GCA_022790755.1 Hespellia sp.
AATATTTTCCCAGAAAGAACAAGTCTGACAGTAATTTTTCTTTAATATCTGTAACATTTTTGTAATATAAGTATAATTCTGGTAAATAATTCTTTTTTCTGCTATAATGGTTTCATTAATGAAGAAAGTGGGTTTATACATGAAAGTAACCGTTATTATTCCCAACTACAACGGAAAACATTTTATAGAGGCTTGCCTGAATTCCCTGTCAAAACAGACCTGCAAAAGTTTCAAAACCATCGTTGTGGACAACGCTTCCTCCGATGGGAGCGTCGAATATCTCCATGCAGAATATCCAAAAGTTGAAACGATCACTCTAGATCAAAACTATGGATTCAGCAAAGCGGTGAATGTAGGCATTCAACATGCAGACACCCCTTACGTCATTTTACTCAACAACGACACCATAGCCGCTCCCAATTTTATCCGTGAACTTTTGAGGACGATTGAGCGTTCCCCCCGTACTTTTTCTGTCAGCAGTAAAATGATTCAGATGTATCACCCAGATCTGATTGACAGCGCAGGGGATCTTTACACTCTGGTCGGATGGGGAATCTGCCGCGGTACAGGCCGACCGATTTCCTGCTATACAGAAATATCGCGGATTTTTTCCGCATGTGCCGGAGCCGCCATCTACCGCAGAAAAGTCTTTGAGAAAATCGGATATTTTGATGAAAATCATTTTGCATACCTGGAAGACATAGATATCGCATATCGAGCTAAAATTCACGGCTTTCACAACCTATACTGCCCTACCGCCATTGTCCATCATGTAGGCAGCGGAACCAGCGGTTCCAAATATAACGCGTTTAAAGTCAGACTGTCCGCGCGAAACAGTATTTATCTGAATTATAAAAATATGCCCCTGCTGCAGCTTATCATAAATTTCCTGCCATTATGTGCAGGCTATCTGATAAAATGGATGTTCTTTTTGAGAATAGGATTTGGAAAAGACTATGTAAGAGGTGTGAGGGAAGGACTAAAGAACTGTAAAAAACAGAAAAAGGTGCCATTTCAAATCCATCACCTTTTTCATTATATCCAGATCGAAATCGAATTAATCATCAATACAGTTCTCTATGCAAACGACTGGTTTCGTAGAAAATTATTCCAAAAATAAGGTCTTCTGTGAAAAGTCTGCCGCCGAACAGGCGGCATGAATTCAAGGATAGTTTAATCTCTGAAATACAGATCTCTCGTATACACTTTTTCTTGTACATCCCTCAATTCATCATGATATCTGTTCGCAACAATCACATCCGAAATCCGTTTAAACTCCTCCAGATCCCGAACCACTCTGGAATTGAAAAACGTATCTTCTCTGATCGTCGGCTCAAATACGACCACTTCAATCCCTTTTGCCTTAATTCTTTTCATCACTCCCTGAATAGAAGACTGTCGGAAATTATCGGAATTGGATTTCATGGTCAGTCGATAGATCCCTACTATATTAGGATGTTTCTCCAGGATTCTTTCTGCTATGAAATCCTTCCTCGTCCGGTTTGCCTCCACGATCGCCTCAATGATATTGTTGGGAACATCATTATAATTAGCAAGCAACTGTTTCGTATCCTTTGGCAGACAGTATCCACCATACCCAAACGACGGATTATTATAGTGCATACCAATTCTGGGGTCCAGACCAATCCCTTCTATGATCTGCTGTGTATTGATCCCTTTGACTTCCGCATAGGTATCCAGCTCATTGAAGAATGCCACACGCAAAGCCAAATACGTGTTTGCAAACAATTTGATTGCTTCCGCCTCCGTCAACCCGGTAAACAATACGTCAATATTCTCTTTTTTGGCGCCTTCCTGCAACAACTTTGCAAACTGCTCCGCCATCTTTTCTAACTCAGGATTTCCTTCCGGTCTTCCAACCACAATACGGGACGGATATAAATTATCTCGCAAAGCCTGGCCTTCTCTGAGAAATTCTGGAGAAAAAAGTATACGATCATATTCATACTGTTCTCGAATTCTTTTCGTATAACCTACAGGCACCGTCGACTTTATCACGATCACAGCATCGGGTGCAGACTCTTTGACCTGACTGATCACAGCTTCCACGGATGATGTGTCAAAATAATTCAGCTTCGGATCATAATTCGTTGGGGTGGAAACAATCACAAAGTCCGCATTTTGAAAGGCTTTCTCTGCATCAATCGTCGCAGTCAGATTCAACGCTTTATGTTTCAGATAACTTGCAATCTCATCATCCACAATCGGCGATTGTTTCTGGTTAATCATATTCACTTTTTCCTGCAAGATATCCAACGCCACCACCTCATGGTGCTGAGCCAACAACACAGCATTTGACAATCCCACATAACCTGTTCCTGCTACTGCTATTTTCATTGATTTCCTCCACTGTACAAATTATTCCAAATAAAATCCTGGACTCCTAAGCGATAGATTCGGATTGTAATAAGTGCTCCCTCCCAGATGACGATACGGTTTCCGGGAAATCTTCTCACAGATATATCCTTCCACAAACGGATAAAATAATATTTCATATCCCAGAGCCCTTATTTTTTTACACAGACTCGCCTCTTCTGATATCCATGTGTTGTCCATTCGGTTTAATTCATTATATAAAAAATTGGGAATCATCACAAATGCATTTGTTACTCCATCCACATATTGTGCGAGAGCGTCCCTGTGAAAATACCCACAGCTTTCTCGTGGAATTCCGGCGAACGCAAATCCTCGCATGTTCTCTATCATTCCCGCATGCCACACAATTTCTTTATGCTTCTGATAAAGTTTGATTCCTACTGCTCCGATCGGTTTTCTACTGCATGCCGCTATCATATGTTCTAACCAGTCTTTGCTGATTACTTCCACCGTACTTCGAATAAATACAGAGTAGCCTTCCGGCGACATTTGATTCGGTAATTTTGCATCGTCGCGAATGATATGCAACTTATATTTATCATTCTTCAATGTATGTCGAACAGAC
>JAAVXR010000010.1 GCA_022790755.1 Hespellia sp.
CAGCGATACCGATACGTCCACCGTCCAGTGTATGCATTGCGATACCAAAACCTTTGCCCTTTGCACCAAGAATGTTGTCTTTTGGAATTCTGCAGTCGGTGAATATTAATTCATATGTAGAAGAACCACGAATACCCATCTTCTTTTCTTTTGTACCAAATGTAAAGCCTGGAGTTCCCTTTTCTACGATAAATGCAGAGATTTCTTTTACTTTTCTGCCACGTTTCTCGATAACGCCTGTTACAGCAATTACGATGTATACGTCTGCCTCTTTACCGTTTGTGATGAAGCACTTGGAACCATTGATTACCCACTCATCTCCATCCAAAACAGCCTTTGTCTGCTGTCCCTGAGCGTCTGTACCTGCACCTGGCTCTGTCAGACCGAAAGCACCAAGCTTCTTTCCTGATGCCAGATCCGGAACATATTTCTTCTTCTGTTCTTCCGTACCATATGTAAGGATCGGATCAATACAAAGAGAAGTATGAGCGGAAACGATAACTGATGTTGTAGCGCATACTTTTGCCAGTTCCTCAACGCACATTGTATATGTCAGAGGATCACATCCCTGTCCACCGTACTCTTTCGGTACCGGAATTCCAAGGAAACCATACTTTGCCATTTTCTCTACAGTTGCTCTCGGGAATACTTCTGTCTCGTCAACTTCCTGAGCAAATGGTTTTACTTCGTTTTCGGCAAACTCTCTGAAAAGAGTTCTAGCCATTTCGTGTTTCTTATCTAATGCGAAATCCATTTAATCTTCCTCCATTTTTCTATATTCCAGCTCAAAATGCTTATTTGGAATAATCATAGAATCCTTTGCCAGTCTTCATACCCAATTTTCCACCGCGAACCATCTTTTTAAGCAGCGGATGCGGACGATACTTCGGATCGCCTGTCTCTGAAAGGAGAACTTCCATGATTGCAAGGCATACATCCAGACCAATCAGATCACCAAGAGCCAGAGGTCCCATCTTATGGTTGGCACCAAGTTGCATAGCAGTATCAATTCCTTCTACGGAAGCCACACCATCCGCATAGATACCGATCGCTTCATTGATCATAGGAATCAGAATTCTGTTAACTACAAAGCCAGCCGCCTCTTCTACCTGTACCGGTACTTTTCCGATTTCCTCGGAGATAGCCTTGATCTTGTCTACCACTTCATCCGGAGTATTCAAGCCAGCGATTACTTCGATCAGCTTCATAACCGGAGCTGGGTTGAAGAAATGCATTCCGATTACCGGACGATCCAAGCCAGCACCAATCTCGGTGATAGACAGAGAAGACGTATTTGTAGCAAAGATACAGTCTGCTTTACAGATATCCTGAAGCTCTTTGAACGTCTGTTTCTTGATTTCCATATTTTCAATGGCAGCCTCTACAACCAGATCACAGTCTGTACAGATGTCTTTAACACCAGTCGTGATCTTTGCAAGAATCTTATCAGCGTCTTCCTGAGACATTTTGCCCTTTGCAACTCTCTTTTCAAATCCTTTTTGGATTTTCGCTTTTCCGTTTGCAGCAAATTCTTCGTTGATATCACAAAGAACTACTTCATAGCCCTCCGTCTGCGCAAAAGCCTGAGCAATACCGGAACCCATGGTACCTGCACCAATAATACCTACTTTCATGACGAATACCTCCTGTTATTTGTTGATAAAGTTCTTATCTTTTCTCTTCTCGAGGAATGCACCCATGCCTTCCTTCTGATCTGCAGTCTCAAAACAGCTACCAAACAGCTTCTCTTCAATGACAATTGCCTGGTCCATGTCTACCTGAAGACCGTCATTGATCGCTTTTTTACAAGCGCGAACTGCGATCGGAGCATTTTTACTGATTCCTGCAGCCATCTTCTCAGCCGCCGCCATCAATTCTTCCTGCGGATATACGGCATTCACAAGACCAATGCGGTATGCTTCGTCCGCCTTGATGTTTCTTCCACCATAGATCATTTCCTTTGCCTTACCGACACCGATCACACGCGGAAGCCTCTGCGTACCGCCAAATCCCGGAGTGATTCCAAGACCAACTTCTGGCTGACCAAACATCGCGTTCTCAGAACAGATTCGAATATCACAGCTCAGAGACAATTCGCATCCACCGCCAAGAGCAAACCCATTGATTGCTGCGATTACCGGAATCGGGAATGTTTCCAGCTTGCGGAACACGTCATTTCCTTTCTTGCCAAATGCTTCACCCTCTGCTGTTGTCAGGCTGCTCATCTCTGCGATATCAGCTCCGGCAACAAAAGATTTCTCTCCTGCTCCTGTGAGAATCAGGCATCTGGTTGCCTCCAGATCCACTGCATCAATCGTCTGCCCCAACTCTTCGAGGACCTGACTGTTCAATGCATTGAGCGCCTTCGGGCGATTGATGGTGATGATTCCAACAAACCCCTTTTGTTCATAACAAATAAACTCCATTATGAATCCTCCTTTGAAATATATTATAAATATTGTTGACCGTCTTTCTTCCGACCAAACGGTGTCCCACCGCCGCGGCCGGGTCATCTCTCAAGGACCATCCAAAGGACGAGCCATACAGGATAACTCTTCGGGCATGTCTCACACACGCCCGCCGATCTTTTCAACACCATTAATCTCTCTCAACGATTGTAGCACAACCCATACCGCCACCGATACACAGAGTAGCAAGACCCATCTTGTCATCTCTCTTCTGCATCTCGTGAAGCAGTGTGACAAGGATACGACATCCGGAAGCTCCTACTGGATGACCCAGAGCAATTGCTCCACCGTTGACATTTACTTTCGCCATATCAAAATCCAGATCCTTGGCAACAGCCAGAGACTGTGCAGCAAACGCTTCATTTGCTTCAATCAGGTCCATATCTGCTACGGAAAGACCAGTTTTATCCATTACTTTCTTTGTCGCTGCGACAGGTCCGACACCCATGATGGACGGATCTACACCGCCAAGTGCACCTGCTACCCATGTAGCCATAGGTGTAACACCGAGCTCTTTCGCCTTCTCTTCGCTCATTACGATAACTGCAGCCGCTCCATCATTGATTCCAGAAGCGTTTCCTGCGGTAACGATTCCATCCGGCTTAAATGCAGGACGAAGCTTAGAGATACCCTCTGCTGTCGTTCCCGGACGTGGGCCTTCATCTGTATCTACTACCACTGTCTGCTTTTTCTGTTTTACTTCTACCGGAACAATCTCATCCTTGAACGCACCTGCTTCGATTGCAGCACATGCCTTCTGCTGACTGGATGCTGCAAATTCATCCAACTGTTCGCGGGTCAGTCCCCACTGCTCAGCAACGTTCTCTGCCGTGATACCCATATGATAATCATTGAATGCATCCCACAGTGCATCATTTACCATCGTATCAATCATCGGCGCATTGTTCATTCTATATCCATAACGGGCATTCTTCAGTGCATATGGACCCATGGACATATTTTCCATACCACCTGCAACCACGATATCAGCATCCCCTGCCATAATCATCTGTGCAGCCATGTTCACACAGTTCAGACCAGAACCACATACAACATTGACTGTAACCGCAGGAACCTCAACCGGAAGACCTGCCTTGATAGAAGCCTGGCGCGCAACGTTCTGTCCAAGACCTGCCTGGATAACACATCCCATGTATACCTGATCAACTTGTTCTGGCGCTACGCCTGCCCTGCTCAGCGCTTCTTTGATTACGATGGAACCAAGAACCGGAGCCGGTGTTGTACTGAGAGCTCCACCCATCTTACCGATTGCAGTACGGCAAGCGCCTGCTAAAACTACTTTCTTACTCATAATCTGCCTCGCTTTCTTTTACCGATTTTCGGTTGTTAAATATTTCACACACATCTTTATTATATCATGCTTTTCATAATATACAAGTCTTTTTTTTCGTACAAGTAAAATTCTACAGCACAGACTTGTTTCTCGATGCGTATACCTCATTTTACCATGATTTTCAGAATATAAAAACACTT
Source organism: Hespellia sp. (assembly GCA_022790755.1). Taxonomy (GTDB): domain Bacteria; phylum Bacillota; class Clostridia; order Lachnospirales; family Lachnospiraceae; genus Mediterraneibacter_A. The sequence goes on from JAAVXR010000010.1 coordinate 3,963, forward strand.
TCTTTGTAAACTTATCCTAAAATTTCATTCAAAATAATTTTTCTTTCTACAGTTCAGCAATATCCACCTGTTTCCCGTCGCGCCAAATTCTTTCCAAATCGTAAAATAAGCGATTTTCTTTGTCAAATACATGGACAATCACATCACCAAAATCCAGAAGCACCCATTTTCCACCGCCGTAACCTTCCCGCTGTCTCACAGAATAACCTTCTTTGTGCAGCGCTTCTTCCACGTTGTCTACCAACGCTTTTACCTGACTTTCATTCGTTCCATTTGCAATGATAAAATAGTCCGCCATCACGGACACTCCAGAAATATCAATTACTTTGATATCTTCCCCCTTCTTGTCTTCCAGGGCCAGATACACCGTTTTAGCCATCTTCTTTGCCTGTTCCATTTTCCCGCTCCTTCCATTTTCATCCTTCATTCTATGTTGAATCTCACCTCTGATTATAATATCGACAAGTTTCCACCGTCAAAGGATCAATCTCTTTTCCGACAGCCTTCAGATATTCCAACGTCCTTTCAGACACCATACAGACTGTGCAATCCAGATCCCGAAATGCCATCTGTCGAATCTCGGTAAGCCCGGGAATCTCCCGCCGTCCCGGTTCGATATAATCCGCTATGTATATGATCTTCTCCAGCAACGTCATATCGGGACGACCCGTCGTATGATAACGGATCGCTCCCAGAATCTCCGGGTCATTTGTTTCATATCTTTTTTGTGCATAATAAACACCCAGCTTGGCATGTACCAGAGAGGGCATCTGCAATTCTGCATCAGAGAGAGGAATCCTGTGTTTCTTACAGCGTTCTACCTGTTCTTTTAAGGTGCCATATTTACCACAGTCGTGTAACAGTCCCGCCTTCAGAGCCAATGGAATCTCTGCATGATGACTCATAGCAAGAGAAGCCGCCGTGTACATGACTCCTATCGTGTGCTCATATCGTTCTTTTTTCAGCAATTTTCTCAGCTTTTCCTGGATTTTCTGATTCTCCATTTTTATAAAACCCTTTCTCACGGATATACTTTGCAACCAAATCCGGAAGCATATAGCGGACCGTAAGCCCCTTCGCCGCGCGTTCCCGGATCGTGGTCGAAGAAATTTCCAAAAGTGGCGCCTTCAAAAGCGCAATCTTGGCCTCATATTTCTCCGTCAGATACTGAATCTGTCGTTCCATATCCTCCTGATCCTTGTCATCCCGCATTGCTGCAAGAATCGTGCAGGACGGAAAGATTTCCCGAAAATATTTCCATTTTTCGATCGAGAACAAAGAGTCCGCCCCCAGAATAAAATAAAAATCGTGTTCCGGATACGTTTCCTTAAAATATGCCATCGTCTGATAGGTATAGGATTCCTTATGTTCCGTCGCCTCATAAAGCGATAGCCTGAAATACGGTACGCCATGAATCGCCAGACGCACCATCTCTACTCTTTCTTCAATATCTTCTCCCACCGCTCTGCTGTCTTTATGGGGCGGATTCCCATTCGGAAGAAACCAGATTTCATCCAGCCCGAAATCTTCATATGCAAACTCTCCCAATAACAAGTGTCCAATGTGAATCGGGTCAAATGTCCCGCCCATAATTCCAATCTTCATCCATCCGTCTCCTACGGTAATATAATTTTCTTTTTATCGTCCTTTCCTTCTTTATAAAGGACAATTTTCTTTCCAATCACCTGCACTACTTGGGAGCGAGTCCGCTCCGCAATCATCTGTGCTAATTCTTTTGGATCTTCCAGACAATTCTGAAGTACACTGATCTTGATCAACTCCCTCGCCTCTAAAGCCTCAGCTACCGCTGTCACCAGACTCGGAGAGACACTTCCTTTTCCCACCTGAATGACCGGTTCCAGCCTCATGGCAAGCCCTTTCAAATATGCCCGCTGTTTTGTCGTCATGCCGTTTTTCTCACTTTCTTCATTAATTGTAGACACCTTTTGGCGCTGAATCTTTATTTGTAGTAGTCAAATTGCAACCCATACATTTTAACGGTATCACCCTCCTGAATACCAGCCTGCTCCAACTCCTCCAGAATTCCCGTATCACTCAAGAATTTCTGGAAGAATGCGAAACCTTTTTCAGAATCCAGATTCGTGTATCCGAGCATTTTTTCGATCTTCGGTCCTTCGACCACATATAATTCCCCATCTTTCTCTACAGTATACGGAAGATTCTCATAAATCAACTCTTCCTCCGGGAAATATTCCTGCTCAAAGATCATCGGACCGGTGTCTATCACGCGAAGCCTTTCGGCTACATAGTATAACATCTCACGAATCCCTTTTCCGGACACTCCGGATATCGGAAATACCCGAATTCCTTTTGGTTCAAATTCATCTTTCAAACGTTTTACCGGATCTTCATCCCCCGGATAAATCAAATCTGTTTTATTTGCTGCAATCACCTGTTCCCGCTTCGCAAGTTCTGAATTGTAAGCCTCCAGCTCCGCATGAATCTTATACACATCATCCACCGGATCTCTTCCTTCCGTCGAAGCGATATCCACCACATGGATCATCAATTTTGTGCGCTCAATATGACGCAAAAACTCATGTCCCAGGCCGACACCTTCCGAGGCTCCTTCAATCAGTCCCGGAATGTCCGCCATCACAAATCCCTGGCCATCCTCCAGATCCACGACGCCGAGATTCGGTCTCAGAGTCGTAAAATGGTAATTTGCAATTTTAGGCTCCGCATTCGTTACTTTTGAAAGCAACGTTGACTTTCCCACGTTAGGAAAGCCCACCAAACCGACATCCGCGATCACTTTCAGCTCCAGACACACCTCCAGCTCCTTTGCGGGCTGACCCGGCTGTGCATATTGAGGAACCTGCATAGTCGCCGTGGCAAAATGCTGATTTCCAAGTCCCCCCTTTCCGCCTTTTAACACAACTTGTCGACGGTTTGTGCCTGACATATCCGCAATGACTTTCTGACTGTTCGCTTCTTTGATCACGGTCCCTTCCGGAACTTTCAGGATCATATCGTTTCCGTCCTTACCGTGACAGCGCCGTTTACCGCCTTCCTGACCATCTCCGGCTGCATATTTCCGTTTATGACGGAAATCCGAGAGCGTATTCAGTCCCGAATCCACCTCAAAAATCAAGTCGCCGCCTCGGCCGCCATCCCCGCCGTCCGGCCCGCCGTTCGCCACATAAAGCTCCCGCCGAAAACTACAATGTCCATCTCCGCCCTTACCAGAGCGGATAAAAATTTTAGCTCTGTCTGCAAACATAGCATTCCCCCTTAAAATTGCCAAAAAAGCTCCAGTCGGCACATGATCTGCCTCCTGAAGCCTCTTCACATTTTGCTTACTCAGCTGTCGGGTAAATAGAAACCTGCTTCTTATCTCTACCCTTTCTTTCATATCTCACAACTCCGTCCACCAGAGCAAACAGAGTATCGTCTCTTCCACGTCCAACATTCACACCTGGATGAATCCTGGTTCCGCGCTGTCTATAAAGAATATTTCCAGCTTTCACAAACTGTCCGTCCGCTCTCTTGGCACCCAGTCTTTTGGACTCGGAATCACGTCCGTTCTTAGAAGAACCTACTCCCTTTTTATGGGCAAAAAACTGAAGATTCAACTTCATCATGATCGTTACACCTCCTCGAATTCTACATGAATATATTCACAATACTCGTCGTTATCAGCCATTTCTTCCAGACCAAGAATCATAGTCTTCAATAAAAGATCTGCGTCATGTACAGATTCCCCCGTGATCCTGAATTCAATCACACCACTTTCTTCCTCCGACAGTTCAGACGTCTTGACATCTGTATACCGTTCGATCGCATTAAGGGTATTGATCATCAATACCGATGCGGCAGCACACACAATATCCTGACCACTCTCAGCCATACCGGCATGTCCCGCTGCACGGAATCCCATACACTCCTGTCTTTTGTTTTTATAAATGGTTACATGAATCATTTTCGTTCTTACTATGCGTTGATCTTTTCGATCTTTACAGCCGTATACTGCTGTCTGTGACCATTCTTCTTATGATAACCAGTTTTTCTCTTATACCTGTAAACGACAACTTTCTTATCCTTGCCATTTCCAACTACAGATGCACTGACCGTCGCACCTTCCACAGTCGGAGTTCCAACAACCATCTTCTCTCCGCCGACTGCAAGTACCTGGTCAAACGTATAAGACTCTCCGGCTTCCACACCCAGCTTTTCTACTTTAATGATATCGCCTTCAGCTACTTTGTACTGTTTACCACCTGTTGCTATAATCGCGTACATATGGCACCTCCTATTCTCATTACTCGCCAACAGCGGTGACTGACAGGCTTTCCCGATGGCAGATCTTGTAAAAC
>JAAVXR010000093.1 GCA_022790755.1 Hespellia sp.
GTATATCGAATTTCACGGACAAAACCCTTAAGGAAATTGGTGGGAAGAGCACACAGGCTTGGAAAATCTGTTTACTATGATATGGATGATTTCATATTTGAGTATGATAAAATTAAAAATCTTTCTTTTTTGCAGGGAAAAGATTATAAGAGTTTTGAAAAGTATTCCGCGGATATCAAGTTGGCGATGTCTTTATGTGATGGATATATTGTTTCCACAGAAGCTATGAAAAAAGCAGTGGAGGCTAGTTTTCCAGAAAAGGCGGTATATACCAATCGAAATGTAGCAAGTCAGGCAATGTTCATCTGTGCTTCTAAATATCAGAAAGAAGAGCAGAGGCAGGAGAATGATAAGATCTACCTGGGATATTTTAGTGGAACAAAGACACACAATGAAGATTTTGAGAGTATCAAAGATCAACTTCTGGAGATCATGAAAAGAAATGAGAATGTGTATCTGTTGATTGGAGGACAGATTCAGCTCCCAGAAGATTTTGATGAAGTGAAAAAGCGGATTGAACGGTTTCGATTTGTGGCGTGGAGAAGCCTTCCCCATCTGATCGCAAAGGCAGATATCAATTTGATGCCGCTTGAAGACACAGAGTTTCATAATTGTAAATCAGAAAATAAATGGATGGAAGCTGCAATGGTTGGTGTGCCAACCGTCGCATCATGGAATACTGAGTTAGAACGTGTGATTTCAAACGGTGTGGACGGGTATCTTTGTAAAACGAAAGAAGAATGGGTTGAGAACCTGCAGAGCTTAATTGATGATGTGAATCTGAGAAAGAAGATTGCGGAGGCAGCGCGCGAGAAAGTTTGGAAAGATTACACGACTCTGCATATGGAACAAGATGTTTTAGATGCACTGATACGATAGAATCGTGCAGCGTGTGAGGAAAAGTATATGGGATTGTATGAAAAATGCCGGAATGTAGGTGAACGGATACAACGGCAAGGTATATCGGGAACGCTGCACTATTATCGGACTCGCAAAAAGGAGCAGAAAAAGATTCTTCAAAAAATCCAGGAATCTCATTTGCTTTCTGAAAAAGACTTGGAGGAACAAAGAAAAGAAAAACTGGAGAGTCGTCCTTTGATCAGTATTCTCACACCGTTGTATAATACGTCAGAGACGTATTTGGAGCAACTTTTGAATTCTGTACAAAGGCAGACTTACGAAAATTGGGAATTGTGTTTGGCGGACGGCAGTGACGATGCGCACTCGTCGGTGGGAGAAATCTGTAAGAGATATGCCAGAACGGATTCCAGGATTCGGTATCAGAAGTTAGAAAAGAATGAAGGAATCGTGGGCAACACGAATCGCTGTTTGGAATTGGCGTCCGGTTCCTATTATGGTTTGCTGGATCATGACGATCTCTTGCACGCGTCTGCACTGTATGAGGTGGTGAAAGTGATTTCTGCGGGCGCTGATTTTGTTTATACGGATGAAATGAAGTTCCGGGACTCCATCGAAGACTCTGCGGATATTGTATGCAAAAACGGCTTTGGAAAGGATGAGTTACGCTCTCATAATTATATTTGCCATTTTGTGGTATTTAAAAAATCGTTGCTGGATGGGATGGACGTACTATATCGGGAAGTATGTGAAGGAAGCCAGGATTATGATATGGTGCTTCGTCTGACAGAGAAAGCAGAACATATTGTGCATATTCCAAAGATTCTCTATTATTGGAGGGTGCATCCGGGATCTGTTTCTATGAATCTTTCTGGGAAACAATATGCTGTGGATGCAGCGCAGCGTGCGATTGCGGACCAGTTGGAACGGTGCCAGGAACCGGGACAGGTTGCATGTAATTATCCTTATGAGACGATTTACAGAATGAAGTATATATTGAAAGAGCATCCACTTGTGTCTGTGATTTTGTGGGGGGATAAAGAGAAGAAGGAGTTGGAACCTTATATTCGCACCTTACTTTTGAAGACAGCTTACAGGCCACTGGAGATCGTGCTCCCGGAAAAACAATACGAACAATATGGCAGAGACGGTGTTTCCGCGATTTCTGGGGATACTCAGGTGGCGGTGTCTGTGAGGCCGACAGGCGAGTATCTGCTATATCTGAATGAGAACTGCAAACCGGTGAATGCGTCCTGGATTGAGGAATTGTTGATGTTTGCGCAGAGGGAGGATGTAGGAGTAGTCGGTCCTCATATCATGTATCGGAATCAGCAGACATATTTTGCGGGAGCCGTTCTGGATCGAGATATCCCATCCGGAATTCATGTGGTGAATCAAAATCTGGAAGCAAAAGACCAAGGATATGAAGCGAATATGAAGCACGTTCGAAACACTTCGATTCTGACAATGCAGTGTATGATGGTTTCCCGGAAGCTATATGAAGATCTGGGAGGGTTTGATCTGCGGATGGGAGATTGTAAAGACGCGGATTTCTGCTTGAGGAGCAGAAGAAAAGGCAAGAATAATGTATGGACCTGTTTTTCCAGTGTCTATTATTCGGGAAAAGGAACCCCGGAGACCATATGGACAATGTGTAAAGAATTTAGAAAGACTTGGGAAGCAGCATTACGGGAGGGGGACGAATATTATCCTCCGCTCTTGAAAGAATTGAAGTGGCTGTAGGAGGAATTTGATGGGAAACGGGAAGCAAAATTTGATTGGCAAAGCAATCAGGGCGGTATCAGAAGAAGGAATTTCCGGTTGCATGGTTCGGACCGGTCATTATGTAAAAAAACAGATCAAAATGCGAAAGCCTCTTGGAGCGGTGTACAAGGATATTCTGTTTATCAGCGGTTGCGGAGAAGATTTACCACATCCCTGGAGATATCGGGTGATCCATCAGCGGGAACAGTTGGAATCCTGTAATTTGTCGACCGACGAGGTGTATTTTCAGGAATTGTCGATGGATCAACTACGCTTTTATCGTGCGTTTGTCTTTTTTCGTTGTCCCTATACGGAACTCATTGGAAAATTTGTGTATGTGGCGAAAAAACTAAATAAAAAACTGATTTATGATATTGATGATTTGGTGATCGACACGAAATACACAGATCAGATACCTTATGTTCAGGCGATGAGTCCGGATGATAAACGGGCATACGATGAAAATGTGAGAAATATGCGGAAGCTTTTGAGAGCTTGCGACTTAGCGGTTACTACAACAGATTGCCTGGCAGAAGAGCTGAAGCGCTATGTGCCGGAGGTGGTGATCAATCGAAATGTTGCGTCAGAAGAGATGGTGCGGTTGTCAAGAGAAGCGTTGTCGATAAAGCAACATAGAGATCGTCCGACGGTCAAAATCGGCTATTTTAGCGGTAGCATCACACATAATGCGGATATAGAGATGATTCTTCCGATTCTTGTAAAGATTTTAGAGAAATATGAAGAGGTGGAATTGCATCTGACTGGAGAGGTGGATTTACCGGAAGAGTTGATAAAGTATAAGGAAAGAATTGTTCAGATGCCGTTTATGGACTGGAAGAAGCTTCCAGCGCTGCTTGCAGGGATTGATATCAATTTGGCGCCGATCGAGGATACAGTATTTAACCGGGCGAAATCGGAAAATAAATGGGTAGAGGCGGCTCTGGTTCAAGTGGTTACGATTGCAAGTGATGTGGGAGCATTTCACGACTGTATAGAAAATGGAAAGACGGGAGTTCTGTGCAGAAATCTTGAGGAATGGGAAGCGGGATTGGAGCGACTGATTCAGGAACGGTCATATCGAGATGATTTGGCAAAGCAGGCATACAGGCATTGCATGGAGCGTTGTACGACGATGAAAACTTCGGCTGCGATTACAAGATATTATAGGACGAAGATTTCAGGAAATTTTGGATTTATTCTACCTGGATTGGAGATCAGCGGTGGGATGAAGGTTGCTTTGAAGCATGCGGCGATGCTTCAGGAAAACGGAGAGGACGTCGTACTGTTTACACTGAATGATCGCACCAGGTGGTTGAAGTATGAAGGGAATCGTTTTCCGGTACTCAGTCTGAGACATACAGAAATTGTGGGGAATATTGGATGTGCCGTGGCCACGATGTGGACGACGCTATCTTTCGTAGAACAGTATGCAAATATTTCAAGGCGATGTTATCTGGTTCAAAATTATGAAACGGACTTTTATAAAGAAGGAGATTCCTTACGGATGCAGGCGAATCAGACATATATGCCGCATCGGTCTGTGGAATTTCTGACGATTTCGAGATGGTGTCAGGATTGGCTGAAGGAACAGTACGGGCAGGAGGCAAGATATGCCCCCAACGGATTGGAGACGGAGCGGTTTCGTTGTCATAAAAGAGTCTTGGGAGAGAAGATACGGATTTTGATTGAAGGCGATTGCGCGGTAGATTACAAAAACGTGGATGAAGCATTTCATGTGGTAGATCTTCTGGAACGGAACCGATATGAAATTTGGTATATGTCGTATAATGCAGAGCCAAAGGCATGGTATCATGTGGATAAATTTTTACACAAAGTTCCCTATGAGCAGGTGCCAGACATCTATGAGAAATGTGATATTTTGCTCAAAACAAGTCTTTTGGAAAGCTTTTCGTATCCTCCTCTTGAGATGATGGCGTCAGGAGGTTATGTTGTGGCGGTACCAAATGGAGGAAATGCGGAATATCTGCAAGATGAAGTAAACTGCCTATTATATTCTGCGGGTGATCTTGCGGGAGCGAGAAAGCAGATTGAGAGAATTTGTGAAGATCAAACATTACAAGATATTTTGTTTGAAAATGGAAAAAAGACGGCAGAAAATAGAAATTGGGAAATCATACGAAACGAAATTCTGGCGTTGTATCACTCCTGAAAAGCTGTTATGAGAATAACTCTGTTGGTTGTAAAAAAATGTCAACAATGGTATACTATATGAATTGAAATGGAGTTTTCATTTGGAGGACGACAGTGTCAACATATATTGCAAATTTTAAAAAGTTCAGACCATTACTGAGTGAACTTATTATGAGAGATATCAAAATTAAATATAGGAAATCCATCCTTGGGGTTTTCTGGACGATCTTGAATCCGCTGTTTATGATGATTGTACTTTCGGTGGTGTTTTCCAATCTCTTCAAGTTTGATGTCGAGTATTTTCCGGTCTATTTATTGAGTGGTCAGTTGATTTTTAATTATTTTTCCGAAGCTACCACAAACGCTATGGGAGCGATTATTATGAATGGACCGTTGATTAAGAAAATTTATGTTCCTAAATATATGTTTGTGTTGTCCCGGATTTTTTCAGGGTCCATCAATTTGCTTGCATCCTTTACTGCACTGATTTTTGTAATGCTTGCCATGAGAGTGGAGCTGCATTACACGGTTCTGTTGGCGCCAATCCCGCTGTTGTGCATTGTTCTTTTTTCGTTGGGGACAGGCTTGATTCTGGCAGCGATCACGGTGAAGTTTCGAGATATTGAACACTTGTATTCGGTGTTTGTGACAGCGTTGATGTATCTGACGCCGGTTATTTATCCGATGTCGATCTTGCCGAAGTGGTTGGAGCCGATTGTGATGTTGAATCCAATTACTAATATTTTGCTGATATTCCGTGATGTGATGTTGAATAATAGAATACCGGGGGTGGGATCGCTCCTCCTGGCTTTCGTGGAAGTTACGATAGTTTTGGCATTGGGATTGTATATATTTTATAAGAGGCAGGATACTTTTATTTTGGATATATAGGAGTGGAAGGCGATGGAAAATGCAGATATTATCAGCGTTGAGCATGTTTCGATGCAGTTTCGTCTGGCATCGGAGAAAGTAAACAGTCTGAAAGAATATTTTATCAAGACGATTAAAAGTCAGCTTTCTACCAATGAATTCTGGGCTCTTAAGGATGTTTCCTTTCATGTGAAAAAGGGAGATGCGCTGGGGTTGATCGGACTGAACGGCAGCGGAAAAAGTACCATGTTAAAGATTATTGCGGGGGTTTTAAAGCCAACGAAAGGGTCGGTCACGGTGCGCGGGGAAGTTGCTCCTCTGATTGAACTCGGAGCAGGGTTCGATTTTGATTTGACGGCGGGAGAAAATGTGTTTCTGAACGGGGCTTTGATGGGTCGCTCTCATGAGGAGATGGAGCGAAATTATGAGGATATTGTAGAATTTTCGGAGCTTCGCGATTTTATGGATGTTCCGGTGAAAAATTTTTCTTCGGGTATGGTTTCCAGACTTGCTTTTGCGATTGCTACCGTTGGAATACCAGATATTTTGATTTGCGATGAGGTGTTGTCTGTGGGAGATTTTCGATTCCAGGAAAAATGTCAGAAGCGGATTCAGGAGATGTTGGACGCGGGAACGACTCTCTTATTTGTATCCCACAGTATTGAGCAGGTGGCTCAGCTTTGTAATAAAATTGTATGGCTGGAAAAGGGGAATGTCAGGATGTTTGGAGAATCCCGGGAAGTGACGGAGATTTATAAAACATCTTATTGAGACAGAGGTATGGTGCCAGGATGAGTAAAAAGGTGAAATGGGCGATTTTTCTTTGTGTAATGATCGTTCTGTCGGGTGTTTATTCTGTGATTGACAAGAATAATGCCATCTATGATAAATCAGTTGACAATGAAGAGTATAAAGCGGTGCGTCTGATGGAACATGATACACTGCAGCAGTCGTTTTATGTAAAGGAAGAGCGACTGGATGGCGTGAATATTAAGATGTCGGGTTCCGGAGATGTAAAGAATGCATCCGTAGCATTCGTTCTGACAGATGAGAATGGGCAGAAGGTAGTGGAAGGAAGTCAGACGCTCGATCAATATAAGCCCGGTAAATTTTTTTCGCTGAAGTTCGATCCAATCACGGGTTGTAGAGAAAAAGAATATACATTTGCGCTTACGGTGGAGCGTTGCGGTGAAGATACGGAAGTGTTGGTGTATTCCGTCCCAGAAGAGAGAAGTGATACTGGACTCATGGTGAGAGGAGAGGCAGAAGAAGAAACGCTGGCGCTTCGGACGATCACACATCGCTTTGACTTAGAAACATTTCTTGTTACGTTGGTGTTTCTCATGTATGTTGTCTTATTTATGAGGTGGTTGGTAAAAATATTCAAATAAGAACATTATGGAGGTTTCAAATGAAAGGAATTATTTTAGCAGGAGGTTCCGGCACGCGCCTGTATCCTCTGACCATGGTGACTTCAAAACAGTTATTGCCAATTTACGATAAACCGATGATATATTATCCAATGTCTGTTCTGATGAACGCAGGTATTCGGGATATCTTGATTATTTCTACGCCGCAGGATACACCGAGATTTCGGGAACTCTTGGGAGATGGTCATCAATTTGGTGTGAATCTTTCTTATGAAGTGCAGCCGAGTCCGGACGGATTGGCACAGGCTTTTATCATTGGTGAGAAATTCGTGGGAAATGATACGGCAGCTATGGTTTTGGGGGATAATATTTTTGCGGGTCATGGTTTGAAGAAGCGGTTGATGGCAGCGGTTGGGAATGCAGAGTCCGGCAATGGAGCGACGGTCTTTGGTTATTATGTGGATGATCCAGAGCGATTCGGTATCGTGGAGTTCGATCATACCGGAAAGGCAGTTTCCATAGAAGAGAAACCGGAACACCCAAAGAGTAACTATTGTGTGACAGGGTTGTATTTTTACGATAATCATGTCGTGGAGTATGCAAAGAATTTGGAGCCGAGCGCCAGAGGAGAGCTGGAAATTACGGATTTGAACCGGATTTATCTGGAAAAAGGAAAGCTGAATGTGGAACTTCTGGGACAGGGATTTACCTGGCTTGACACAGGAACACACGAGAGTCTTGCTGATGCGACAAATTTTGTGAAGACGGTTGAGACGCACCAGCATCGTAAAATAGCATGTCTGGAGGAGATTGCATATCTGAATGGATGGATTACCAAAGATGATGTGTTGAGAGAATATGAGCTCCTGAAGAAAAACCAGTATGGTCAGTATCTGAAAGATGTTCTGGATGGAAAATATCAGGAAAATTTGTATTAATATCTTACGAAGGGAGATTGATTTATGACAATCATTGTTACCGGCGGAGCCGGATTTATTGGGAGCAATTTTATATTTCATATGATGGATCAATATCCAGATTATCGGATTGTATGTTTGGATTGTCTGACATATGCTGGCAATCTGTCGACGCTTGCACCGGTGATGGACAATCAAAATTTTCGTTTTGTAAAAGAAAGTATCACAGACCGGGAGGCAGTATACCAACTGTTCGAGGAGGAAAAACCGGATATTATCGTAAATTTTGCAGCGGAGAGTCATGTGGATCGCTCGATCGAGGACCCGGAAGTATTTCTCGACACCAATATCAAAGGAACAGCGGTGCTCATGGATGCCTGCAGAAAATATGGCATTACCCGGTATCATCAGGTGTCTACGGATGAGGTGTACGGCGATCTGCCGCTGGACCGGCCGGATTTGTTTTTTACGGAGGAAACACCGATTCATACCAGCAGTCCGTACAGTTCTTCCAAGGCATCGGCAGATCTCTTGGTGCTGGCATACCACAGGACTTATGGATTGCCTGTGACGATCAGCAGATGTTCCAATAATTACGGGCCATATCATTTCCCAGAAAAGTTGATTCCGCTTATGATTGCCAATGCCTTGAACGATAAGCCGCTTCCTGTATATGGGAAAGGCGAGAATGTGAGGGACTGGCTTTACGTGGAAGATCACTGTAAGGCAATTGATCTGATTATTCATAAAGGCCGGGTCGGCGAAGTATATAATATTGGTGGCCATAATGAAATGAAGAATATTGATATTGTAAAAATCATCTGCAGAGAACTTGGCAAGCCGGAGAGCCTGATCACATATGTGACGGACCGTAAAGGACATGATATGCGTTATGCGATTGACCCGACCAAGATTCACAGCGAGCTTGGGTGGCTCCCTGAAACCAAGTTCCAGGATGGAATCAAGAAGACGATCCAATGGTATCTGGAGCATAAAGAGTGGTGGGAGACGATTATTTCTGGAGAATATCAGAATTATTATGAGCAGATGTATGGGAATCGTTGATTTACACGGTTATGCGGAGGAATTCTGAAAATAATTTTTAATTTAGAGGTCGAATAGATGAAAATTTTGGTGACAGGTGTCGGTGGCCAATTGGGCCATGATGTGATGAATGAGCTGGAGAAGAGGGGATATGAAGGCATTGGTTCAGATCTTCACGAAACATACAGTGGGATACAGGATGGGACTGCTGTTACAAAGATGCAGTATGTACAGATGGATATTACAGACGCACAATCTGTGGAGAATGTGATGCGTGCAGTCCATCCAGATGTTATGATTCACTGTGCCGCCTGGACGGCGGTGGATGCTGCAGAAGATGAAGATAAAAAGGAACTTGTAAAAGCAATCAATTCCGATGGAACGAGAAACATCGCGAAAATGTGTAAAGAACTGGATGCCAAGATGGTTTATCTGAGTACGGATTATGTATTCGACGGACAGGGAACAAAACCATGGAAGCCGGATTGTAAGGAGTATGCTCCTTTGAATGTCTATGGGAAGACAAAACTGGAGGGAGAACTTGCGGTAGCCGAACTTCTGGAGAAATATTTTATCGTTCGGATTGCGTGGGTGTTTGGAAAGAACGGGAAGAACTTTATCAAAACCATGTTGAATCTGGGGAAAACCCATGATAGAATTACAGTGGTAAACGATCAGATTGGTACACCGACGTATACGTTTGATCTGGCAAGGTTGCTGGTGGACATGATTTTCACGGACAAATATGGGTATTATCATGTGACCAATGAAGGTGGATATCTCAGCTGGTATGATTTTACAAAAGAGATTTTTCGACAGGCGGAGGCATTGGGCCATCAGGAATACTCAGAAGAGCGATTGTCTGTAGTGCCGGTAACAACGGAAGAGTACGGGATCTCTAAGGCGGCGCGACCTTTTAATAGCCGCCTCGATAAAAGTAAACTTGTGGAAAATGGGTTTGAACCCCTACCATCCTGGCAGGATGCATTGTCAAGATATATCAGAGAACTTGATATATAAACGTATGGAAAGGTAGAAACCTTATGTGGTAACGTATCTTTCTCAATTTCTCTGAATATAAATTCAGGTTATTTTTGGGATATGATATTAGGATTCAGAAGGGAGGAAAACATGGGGCAGATCAAGGTAGAAAACAATGTAGGCGGAATTGAAGGCCTCTGTGTGATCGAACCTGCGGTCCACGGTGATTCCAGAGGGTATTTTATGGAGACATATAATCAAAGGGATATGGAAGAAGCCGGCCTGAATATGGTGTTTGTACAGGATAACCAATCCTGTTCGGTCAAAGGTGTTTTGCGAGGACTTCATTTTCAAAAGGAGTTTCCGCAGGGAAAGCTGGTGCGGGTGATTAAAGGGACAGTCTTTGATGTGGCTGTGGATCTCAGGAAAAGCAGCAGTACTTATGGAAAGTGGTATGGTATTGTATTGTCGGAGGAGAATAAAAAACAATTCTATATTTCCGAAGGATTTGCGCATGGATTTCTGGTTTTGAGCGATGTGGCGGAGTTCTGCTATAAATGTACGGATTTTTATCATCCGGGAGATGAAGGTGGTTTGGCGTGGAACGATCCGGAGATCGGTATTGTATGGCCGGAGGTGATCGGTGAGTATCCAGGTCATGCGTCGGCTGAGGGTTACCATCTTTCAGATGGGACGGCTTTGAATCTGAGCGATAAGGATCAGAAGTGGAATGGCTGGAAAGATACATTTAAGTTTTAGATGAAAAGGTTTTACCTTTTATGAATCAAGTGAAGAAAATTTGGAACTATCTGAGGCAATATGGAATAAAACTTTTGATATTCAAATTGCTTCGGAGACCTCATAATTATGGAATTTCATACCGTGAATGGAGACAGAAAAACGGTTCTGTGCCTCACTGTGAAACGACTTCTTCGGATATAAAAATCAGTATTGTAGTGCCGGTTTATAATACTCCAGAGCTATTTTTACGGGATATGATTCATTCTGTGAAAAAGCAAACCTATTCTAATTGGGAGTTATGTATTGCGGATGGGAGTCCAAGCAGTATTCTAGGAGACATCGTTCGTGAGATTGCTTCCGGAGATTCCCGGGTAAAGTATGTACATTTGAGTGAAAATCTTGGGATTGCTGAAAATATGAATGCAGCGATTAAACTGGCATCGGGAGAGTATATTGGATTTATGGACCATGATGATTTGCTGGATTCTAACGCTCTTTCGGATGTACTTGCTGTTGTAGAGCAGAATTCGGAGACGGATGTCGTGTACACAGATGAAGATAAGGTTTCTACAGATTTAAAGGAATATTTTGAACCACATTTCAAACCGAATTTCAATCTGGAACTTTTGAGAGGCAACAATTATATTTGCCATTTTTTGGTTGTGAAAAGGCAACTTCTTGAGAAAGTGGGGGGCTTTCAAAAAGAATACGAGGGTGCGCAGGATTATGATTTTATTTTTCGTTGTGTGGAAGCGGCAAATAAGATTGTACATGTACCAAAAATATTGTATCACTGGAGAATTCATGAAAATTCTACTTCTGGACGGCCGGAGAGTAAAAGGTATGCGTACGAGTCCGGCAAGCGGGCGATTGAGGCGCATCTGAAACGATGCCAGGAGAAGGCAGAAGTATTTCACACAGAATACCCGGGATTTTATCGTGTAAAATATCAGAAACAAGGGTTACAAAATGTGTCTATTTTTGTGATGCATGATGAAGAAACTGTTTCGCGGAAGCAGTTGAAAAAGTGCGTACAGTCTGTTCGAC
>JAAVXR010000094.1 GCA_022790755.1 Hespellia sp.
CTTTCCCAGATTCCAGAATCTCCACCGCGCTCATAATAAATCCTGGCGTACAGAATCCGCACTGTACTGCCGCCTCATCAATAAATGCCTGCTGAATATCAGAGAGTTCTCCGCCCGGCCCCATCAGACTTTCCAATGTCCGAATCTCCTTTCCCTCTGCCCATACGGCAAGATAGATGCAGGAATTATAACATTCTCCATCTATAAGCACATTACAGGCGCCGCACTCGCCGACTTCACAGCCTTTTTTTACACTTGTCAGGCGATAGTCATTTCGCAGCATATCGGTTAAGGAAGCGCGAACATCCACCATGGTTTCCGTTTTCTTCCCATTAATGGTACAAGTTACACGTTTGTACTGCCGCTCACTCATGAATCTCACCCCCCGCTTTCAAAATCGCCTCCGTTAACGCGCGCCCAGCTAACAACTGAGATATATGCTCTCGAAAAGCCTTACTGGCCCTCCAACTATCTCTGGGACTGATATCTTCCAATACAGCTCTGGAAAATGCATCCCGCACTTCTCCTGATATGACCTTTCCCTTAGCAATCTCTTCCGCATGTATCGCCCGCATTGGCACGGGACCGGCCACTCCAAATGCGATGCGAACATCTTCTATTATCCGTTTATCTTCCGATAACTTCACATTTACCGAGCAACCTAACGTCGCAATATCCATGGCATTTCGCATGGCATATTTGATGTAATGTCCATAATATCCTTCATAGGAACTTTTCGGGATCAGAATCGCCGTCTGCAACTCTGCAGGCCGCAGATCCACCTTCCTGGCCCGAATATAGAAATCAGAAATGGGAAGTATGCGCACTCCTTCTGGTCCGGTCAATTCCACCAGCGCATCCCACGCATGAAGCGTAGAAGCCGAATCCGCCGACGTCACTCCATTGCAGGTATTGCCGCCGATCGTTCCAATATTACGGATCTGAGGTCCCCCCACCATGTCCACCGCTTCTCCCAGTACATTGATATACTCTTGAATGATCGAATCTCTCGTAATATGAGAAAAACTGGTCAGCGAACCGATGCGGATGGTCCCGTCCTCCTCCATCGTAACGCCACGCAGCTCATCCAGACGATAAATACTGACAAGTTCCGCTCCTGCACGCCTGCCTTCCCGGATCTGCACCAGAACATCGCTTCCACCTGCAATAATCTGGGCCTGCGGATGGTCCTTCAGAAGTGTGATAGCATGAGATACACTTTCCGCTTCATATAATGCTTTGATATCATACATTGATGAGTCTCTCCTTTCTCACACAAGTCCATTTTCCTGAAACCGCTCGAACAACTTATGCGGATTCAACGGCAGTTCATCTATCGCAACACCAGTCGCCTGCAAGACGGCATTTCGGATTGCCGGAGCCACGGAACAGACCGGCGGTTCTCCCAGCCCTTTGGTGCCGTACACGCTGGTCGGTTCATAATTCTCCACGAACTCGCCTTCCAAATCTGGATGATCCATACAGGTGGACAACTTATAATCTAACAGACTATTATTCAGTACCTTTCCCGTTTTTTCATCGAATTTCAAACCTTCCGACAGTCCAAACCCGATTCCCATACTCATACCACCATGTACTTGCGCTTCCGCCAGAGATGGATTGATCAATCTTCCACAGTCATGCACATTTACGATATCTAGAAGCTTTACTTTACAGGCCGGAATATCTACCTCCACTTCCGCAATGGTACAGCCAAAAGAATACGCGTTGCTCTTCGTCTGATAAGTACTTTCCGCCGTCATGTGTTCACTGTGCGTCAGGCTATAGATCGCCTCGGTAGCCAGTTCTTCCAGCGACAACAGCTCCCTTCCATCACTCTTCCGGCGAATCACGCCGTTTTCCAGCTCCAGAATACTGGCGGGCATGCGAGTCAATTCATGCGCATAATTCAAGATCTTCTCTTTTAAAAGCAACGCTGTCTGATGAATCGCAAATCCCGCGGTATAGGTCTGCCTGGAAGCATAAGCACCAGTTCCAAACGGCGTCACATCCGTATCCTGGCTGGAGAGAACATAGACCTTATCCATCGTCACGCCCAATGTATCCGCCGCCATCTGAGTAAACGCAGTGTCCGCTCCCTGACCAATCTCCGTCTCTCCCACTTGCACCTGCACCGAACCATCCTGATTCAATACCATCCTGCAGGCAGAAGTTTCCAGAGAAATCGGCCACACCGCCGTATTATACCAAAAAGCCGCGAGACCGATTCCTCGGCGGATACCTCCTTTCTGGTCAGCGTATTCTTTCACTTTCCTGTCGTAATCTATGTAGCAGCGTCCTTTCTCCATACATTGTTGAAATGTGTCCTGATAAAGTTCATTCTTAGAAAAATGATCCACATAACCCTTCGGCATCAAATTTTTCTGTCGGAAAGCAAGCGGAGACATTCCAATCGCTCTGGCCACATCATCCGTGTGACTCTCCACTGCAAACATCGCCTGCGGAATCCCATATCCACGCATGGCCCCCGCTACAGGTCTGTTTGTAAAGACGGTGTAAGCATCCGCCTCCACATTCGGACAAGGATACAACTGCGGAAAGGCACCCATTCCTTTTGCAGCGATACTATGACCATGGGACGCATACGCCCCTTGATTGGAAAAGCACTCCAATTTTCGCGCCGCAAAAGTTCCGTCCGGTCTGACATAGGAAATAATGTGACTGCGTATCGCATGGCGCACCCGATTGCAGACGAAAGTCTCCTCCCGACTCACATCCAGCTTCACCAATCTTCCTCCCAATTGTATGCTCAAATATGCACAAAGAGGTTCGTAAAGTACATCCTGTTTATTCCCGAAACCTCCGCCGACATAAGGTTTGATTACTCGGACTTTCCCCCATGGAATACCGAGCGCCTGCCCTACCACGCGTCTGACAATATGCGGAATCTGCGTGGACGTTACCACTTTCATCTTTCCGGCGTCCTCTTCGGCATAACAGATAAAATTCTCGATATGACAATGTTGAACGGTTGGCGTATCATACCAGCCTTCCACTTTAATCAGTCCTGGTTCTTGGATTGCCTCTTCATAATTTCCATTGCGGATACTGGTATGCTTCAGGATATTGTTTGGATATTCCTCGTGTAGTTGCGGCGCCCCATCCTTCATCGCCTCCTGTACATCCAAGACCACCGGATATTCCTCATACTCCACCCGAATCGCTCGCAGCGCCTGTGCCGCCGCCACTTCATCTTCAGCGACAACGGCCGCCACCTCATCTCCGTAGAAACGGACTCTGTCCGTCAGCAATAGACGATCCGATACGTCCTGATGCGCTGGATCTGTGGACCATGGGTGCCCCGCTGTGGGAAAATAATTTTTCGGCACATCAAAACAAGTGACAATCTTTACTACCCCCGGAACGTTCTCCGCCTCAGAGCAGTCTATCGACAACACCCTTCCATTCGCAATCGTCGAGTGCAGAATCTTTGCCACATATGCGCTCCGATCACAAAGGTCGTCCGTGTACTTTGCCCGTCCTGTCACCTTATCAAATGCATCCACTCTCTTGACGCTTTTTCCAATTACGCCGTTCGCTTCCGCTTTGTTCATTCTCAAACTCACCTCCAGAATATCTCTCTGCCTTCGACATATTTTGCTTTTACGTCTATTTCCTGATTCAGATAGACAAAACGCTCCAACCGATCCGATATGGAATGCTTCTCTGGTTCTCCCAACCGGCTGTCATCCAACACCAACGCGTCAAACGCATATCCAGATTCAAAGCTTCCCACTCTACCGAAAAAAGCGCCTCCGCCTTTTGTCGCCATATAAAAAACTTCTGGAATTGTCAAAGGTGCAGCATTTTCTTTCATCAGACTCTGTCGAAGCTTAGAAGCCTGGATTGCGTGCATCATCGCGGAAAAGATATTTTCTGTCGTACCTCCTGCAATATCACTTCCCAACCCAACTGCAATA
The DNA here is from genome assembly GCA_022790755.1 of Hespellia sp. GTDB lineage: Bacteria > Bacillota > Clostridia > Lachnospirales > Lachnospiraceae > Mediterraneibacter_A. The sequence goes on from JAAVXR010000094.1 coordinate 3,942, forward strand.
CCTTCCTCCAGATATGTTCGCACAGGCGCGATCCCAGAAGCCAGATTCATGTTCGACTCCGGACAATGCGCGACAAATACTCCATTCTCTTTCATCCTCTGAATTTCCTGCTCCTCACAATGTACACAATGTGCCATAATCGTCGGACAGTCTGCTCCAAACAATCCAAACCGGTCATAAGCGTCCCCATAAAATTCCGCCTCCGGGCATAATTCCTTCACCCAGACAATCTCTTCCACATTCTCGGATAAGTGCGACTGCACCGGCAGACCATATCTCATCTGAATCTTTTTCAAATTCTCCAACATCTCATCTGAACAACTCGGGATAAAACGCGGTGTCAAAATCGGCTTCGTACGTTGGAATCGCTTCCTACAGTCCAAAACCCATTCCACAGTTTCCTCGCCGGAAACCTGCGCATTCTCTTCTGTCAAATCTGCCGGAGCATTCCGATCCATGTTCACTTTTCCAACCATCGTGCAAAGTCCGGATGCCTCCAACTGTTCCATCAAAATCTCTGTCGCCGGCACATGAATCGTCGCGAAAATACACGCTCTTGTCGTCGCACTGTATGTCAGCCGATCTACGAACTTACCATACATATCACGCGCATAACCAAGATCCTTGTATTTTACTTCCTCTGGAAATGTATAACGTTCCAACCATTCTAGCAGCTCCAGATCCATATGCATCCCACGAAACGAATATTGCGGCGCATGCATGTGAAGATCCACCAATCCCGGGATGATCAGGCTTCTCCCGCAATCTTTCACTTCCACTCCCTGAAAATCTGCCGGTATTTCTTCATAAACCCCTTCCACACATCCGTTTCGACAAACCAGATATCCCTGCTCCATCGTTTGCAGCTCGCCCAACCGCTTACTATAACAGATATCTCCTTTTAATATAAAAATAGATTCCATCCTATTCCCTTATGCTCTTTCTATCGTATTTTCTTTCTAAAAAATCATGTTTGCTCTAATCCAAACGAAGATTTTTCACTTCGATGCAATCGGGTCTGTCCCCTCCGGAATTGCTATATTCAGCACAATAGCGACAATTGCAGCCGGCACAATGCCGGAACCTCCAAATATGTAACCGATATAAGGTGGAAGTTGCGCCAGAACATTGGCTGTCGAGCCAAGTCCATATCCCAATCCAAGCGACACCGCAACAATCGTTACCACACGGTTATCTACCCCGTTTTTTGTTACAAGCTGTATCCCGCTAACCACAATAGACGCAAACATCATAACCGCCGCTCCGCCAAGCACCGACTGCGGCATCATCTCAAAGAGAGCGGCAATCTTCGGAAAGAATCCACAAAGTACAAGGATGATTGCTCCCATAGAGAGTGCATACAAATTCACAATCTTCGTCATACTGACCAGGCCTACGTTCTGACTAAATGAAGTATTCGGCATCACACCAAAGAAAGAGGCGAACGTAGAGCCAATTCCATCACAGACCACACCGCCTGACAGTTCTTTGTCTGTAGCTTCCCGGCCAAGTCCCCCTTCCATTACGCCGGAAATATCCCCGACCGTCTCGACAGCCGTCACAACGAACATAATCAACATCGGAATAATCGCTTTCGCATCGAATACAAACTTCACCGGCATCAAGCTGGGCAGCGCAAACCAGGAAGCGTTCGCCACTTTGCTCCAATCCAGAACCCAGGAGCAAGTTGCCGTCACCGTCTGCTGTGTCTGCGCATCTACATAGGTATAAGTAGTCGGTAAAATTTGCGCAAAAATTATACAGACCACATAACCGACAACAATCCCAAACAAAATCGAAGCGGCACTCGTCACTCCCTTGGTGAAATGCTTCAGCACAATAATGGTTAGTAGGACAATTACTCCGATCAACAGATTGACCGGCGAGCCAAAGTCCTGATTGTTATTTCCACCTCCAAAAGAGTTGATGCCCACCAAAATCAGAGACAAACCAATCGCCATTACGACGGTCCCCGTCACCACGGAAGGAAAGAACCTGCGCAAAGGCTTCAGACAGAATCCCAATACCCCTTCAAAAAGTCCACCGATGAGACAAGCCCCCAAAATCGCACCATACGCAATTACTCCACCGCCCATCGACTGCGCAATCCCACTGCTCACCCCGATAAAACCAGAACTCGTACCCATGATAATCGGGACCCTTCCCCCTACCGGCCCAATGGAAAACAGTTGCACGAGAGACACGATCCCAGCCACCAACATCGCACTTTGCAGGACATCGCGCATCACACCGACATCGCTCAGACTGCAAAGACCACCGATCACTAGAAGCGGGGTCAGATTACCGACAAACATCGCCAACACATGCTGAAGCCCAAACAGAACCGCCTGCCCCAGCGGAATCCGACCTTCCAATTCATAAGGACTGGTATAAATCCTCTTTCCTTCACTTTCTTTTTTCACTCCGCTCCCTCCTATCCGATCAAACACTCTTGTCTTGGTCAAAACAGAGACTATCTCTCATCCTTTTCGCTCACCTGCCAAAACACCGCTTACAAAAGTCGCTCCACTACATTTTTGAGATAAGGATTCTCAATATCGTAGAATCGTTCTTCCTCCACCGCCTGTGCAAGTCCTGCGTCAATCGGCATTTTGCCTAACACTTCCGTGCCTAGTTCGGCGGCAATTTCATCAATTCGACTCTTCCCAAATACCGGAATCTCTTTTCCACAATCCGGGCACTTCAAATAGCTGTAGTTCTCAACAAGCCCAATCACTGGTATATTCATTTGTTTTGCCATGTTATATGCTTTTTTGACAATCATACGCACAAGATCCTGCGGAGATGTCACGATTACAACGCCATCTACCGGCAAAGACTGGAACACTGTGAGTGGAACATCCCCTGTACCCGGAGGCATATCCACCAACAATACATCCAAATCTCCCCACATTACATCCGTCCAAAACTGCTTGACAACCCCCGCAACGATCGGTCCTCTCCAAATCACCGGTGCCTCTTCATCTTCCATCATCAGATTTACAGACATAATCCTTGTTCCATCCTTCGCAATACAAGGAAAGATCCCTTCCTCCGTTCCACCTGCTCGCTCATGCACGCCATACATCTTCGGTATTGACGGACCCGTCACATCCGCATCGAGGATCCCCACAGAATATCCCTGTTGCTGTAACTGTCTCGCCAGAGAAGCCGTCACAAAAGATTTGCCAACGCCTCCCTTTCCACTGACCACCCCGATCACCTTTTTGATATGCGCATGTTCGTTCGCTGGTTCCCGGAAATCCTCTATTTTCTTACTGCTGCAAGTACTTGCATGTGCGCAGCCCGCACAGGATTCCTCTGTACATCCTTCTGTCTGAAATTCTTCTGCCATTTTTTATCCCTCACCTTCTTATTTTTCTTCTACCGCTGCAATCACTTCAATTTCACAGAGTACATTTTTCGGAAGTGTTTTTACCGCCACACAACTTCTAGCCGGTTTTGATGTGAAATATTTTGCATAAACTTCATTAAAAGCAGCAAAATCTTCCATATTACTCAGAAAACAAGTCGTTTTCACCACATTTTTAAAAGAAGTTCCTGCCTCTTTTAATACTTCCCCAAGATTTCTACACACCTGATCTGTCTGTTCCTCGATCGTCGTCGCCTCGATAGAATCGGTCGCCGGATTGATCGGAATCTGTCCTGCCGAATAAAGTACTCCGTTACATATATATCCCTGAGAATAGGGGCCCAGCGCTTTCGGCGCTTTTTCAGTTGCTACTACTTTCATATCCTTTTCTCCTTTGCCAAACAGTCTATATAAAATACGGTTTCAAATTTATTTTACCCTCTATTCTATAATTTTACAATGAAATTCTCAATGAATGTTGATCCATAAGACTTCCCTACCCAAAAAACGGGAAGTGCTTTTTTTCAGCCACTTCCCGTCTTGTGTAATGGACAAAGACATTTTATTATTCTGATTCTGGCGCTAAAGGATCTGCTTTCAGCAAATATTCTGCCACCTCAATATCCGTAATCAGAACATTGACGATACCACCTCTGAGGGCCCCCAAAATTGCTTCCTGCTTTTCCTTCCCGTAAGCAACGCCAACACGAATCGGTATCTTCTTCAAGTCTTCAAAAGAAACCGCAATGATATGCTCATCAAATGTGTCTTTCACCAGACACCCGTTTTTATCATACACATGTGAAATGACTTCTCCTATTCCGCCCTTTTCTTTCAAACGATTGCACATTTCCTCCGGATACCCGTTCATTGCCATTGCTCCACTGTTGGTGGAACCAATTCCAAACACCGCGACATCCGCATTGGAGGCTATTTTCAAAGGTTTGATTACACTGTCTTCCTCCATAATCTTTTTACATACCTGCCGGTCTGTCAAGAAAAAGGGTACCATAATCTGATAAGAACTTACATTCAATATATCCGCCATCATGTCAATCAGATAATTCGAATATGCCAAGCGCTGCTGATCGTCCGCCGTATTAGATAACATATTCGCTCCACTCATGGGGACAATTTTTACATCATAAAATTTCTTCATCCGCAGTCGCATATCATTTCGCAGATACTGCGCCACCTTTTGAAGTGTAAAGCCGGATGTTATCGCCAACACCATATGATTGTCCAACATCCGAATGATAAAATCTGCCGTCAAAAAACCGATTTCATCCAACGTCTCCTGTCCTTCCCTTGGATAAGCCACAATCGCTTCCCGAAGGCCAAATTTCTCTTCCAACATTTCCTCTTCATTCGTAACGTTATTTTCCGGATAGTTGATCTGAATCTGGATATACCCTTCGTTTCTGGCCCTCTCCAGTGTTCTGGCAATTGTCATTCTCGAAACATTGAGCTTTTTGCCGATGTCCACCATTGACATTCCATTTTTATAATACATTTTGACTACTTTCATCATAAATCGTTCGTCTTTTATTTTCATATCCATTCCCACACTTTTTTGTTTTTCGTCGTTAAAACCTCTTATAAGTATTATATAAACCTGTGTGAACCTCGTCAATGATGAACCCACCGTTGTGCCTGTTTTTCCTCAGATTTTATTCACATTCAGACATCGCCTGATAATCGCCGTCCGCTTCAAGTATCAAAAACAAGTCTGCAGGCTGAGAATCCTGCATCGTACGCCTTACATTCACACCGTCGCTATGCTCATAAAAATACGCGGCTTCCTGCTCCGCAGAACCACCTTTCATCTTCCTCTCAATCAAACGCTCTTTCAGAAGCTGTTCGTCCCCACGTATCATAATGGAATAATCGCAAAGTTGTTTCAGATCTCTCCATTTTTCATCTTTTAAGAGCAGCCAGTTCCCTTCAATCAGAATAATGTCCCCATTTACAGTAACCTGATCTTCAATCACATCGTGCAGTGCGCGGCTGTAGACCGGCCATAAAACATCCTCCGTCCGCATTCTTCTAAGCTTCTCTGTCAACCTATCAATGTCATAGGTCTCAGGGCAGCCTTTCACCTCTTTCATCGGAATCTCTTTTCCTTTCACGACAGCCGTATGCGTCTTGATGTAATCTGCATGATAATGAAAACCATCCAACCCGATCGACTGGATATCATGCACTCCCTCTGTGTTCCTGGAGAGATACTCCAGGAACTGACACAGCGTCGTCTTTCCTGTCGCAGGAGGTGCCGCCAAATATACAAGGATTCTTCCTTTCTTCTGCTCCCAAAGCGCTGTCATTTTTTGAAGAAGCGGAAGAAAAACTTCCTGTATCGTCTGGTTGTTATAGACCGTATGAATCTGAAATCCATTGACATCAAAATCGTATTCCACCCATTGTTTCATTCTGCTTCCCCTTTCTTACTACAAAATACCATTCTCTTCTAAGTTTATCGCTGTCCACAGCCTTTCAAAACACCACTTCTTCCTGCCCGTTGCCGATTGATTCCAAAACTCGAAACAAAAAATACCGTCAGCGCCAAAATAATAATTCCACAACCTGTCGTCAATACTCGCACTCCCCAGGCGTGAATAATATAACCTCCTGCCGCATTTCCCACAACAGTAACCAACGTCATAATCATCGCATTTCCCGTCTGCGCGGTCGACGATACCTCTTCCGGTACAATCTCGTATATATAACTGGGTCCAAGGCTATATGTAAATCCACCCGCCAATCCAGAAAAAATCATAATCAACATTATGTGAGATAAATTACTAGCGAACATATAAAGCATATTCTCCAGACCAAACAGAACTCCAGGCAAGATCATCACATAACGGAGCGGAATTTTTTTCGCCATTTTACTTCCGGCATACATCGCCAATATCTCCAGCAACGCCCGAAACCCGGTCACCAAGCCCACTTGATTTGGATCGCAATTGGAAGCCGTCAAGATATATGGAAAGAAAACAACCGTCACAGAAGAATAGATATAAAGTCCAAATGCATAGATCAAATAACAGATCAAAGGTTTATTTGTGAGCAGTAGGCTGAGCTGGAAGTTCTTTTTTTCTTCCTTTGTCTCTGTCTCGCCTTCCGTCCCAGCATCGTTCACCGTCGACTTCTTGTCATACAGACTGACCACCAGTAATAACAGAGCCATTGGAATCAACGTATAAAAAGTAGTTTCCAGTTTCACAACTTTTCCTACCCATACTCCCAGTAAAATCGCAATCACAGAAAATCCTAAGGAACCAAACATACGGACACTGCCATACCCAACCCCTAGCGGAGATAACTCGCTAATACACCAACTATCCATCAACGAATTTGCCGGTTGACGAAATAAATATATAATCGCCATCAATAGATAAAAGACAATCGCCGTTTTCCCAACCATTCTGCCAAAAAGTGGCAACGTAGAATATAATAAAGCTGTTGCAGTGATTGTCACTAAAAAAGTTCCTCTTGCCGAATGCAGACGGTCACTGATCACCCCCCAAAGCGGCATTGTCACCAAACCACAGACTGACCCAATGGCTACCATCATCCCGATCTGTGAACTGGTAAAACCAACCTCCTGTAAAAATACAGTTTGATACATTGCCACTGCAAAAACTGCAAAGTACAAAGCTTGCACTGCAGAATATTTCACTTTTTTTCTGATAATTATCTTCTGCTTTTCACTTTTCAATCCTATAATGCCTCCAGAAATCCTCTCAAACGTTTGTAAATTTTCTCATGCCCAGCGTCGTTTGGATGCAAACCGTCCGGGCAGTATTTTTCTGTAATAATCTTTACCTCCGGCTGAAGACCGCTTGTCGCGTAAAGATCCAACACCGGAATCCCATAGTACTCCGCCACCTGACGGATCGCAACGACAAAATCATGCAGCTTCCGCTCTCCTTTTATCTCTACTTTTCGATGAATCGGCGTCATAAATACAATCTGTGATTCTGGATATTTTGTAATCAGATTTTGCATCAACCGATGGCAAGCACCATAAAACGTATAAGGTGTGCGATCCCCCATAACTCCCAGAGGTGCATCGCCATGTCCAAAATCATTTGTACCGCCGAATACCACAATCAAGTCCGCATCATCATCCATTGCCTCTACCCGGGAAAGAAAATCCTGGTCGAACTGGGGGTCTTCTCTGAGATGTTGCCTGGCAATTCTCGTTCCGCTAATTCCATAACCTCTCGCCTCTGCCAATCCGCATTCCCGCTTCAACCTCTGCCAGAAGATATTATGTTCCTGATCCGTCACTCCCTGACCCTGTGTCATACTATCGCCCAAAAAATTGGCCTTGATTCCCTTGAGTTCCATAGTCCTTTCCTCCCGTTTTATCTGTTTATATTCCCTAGCACTTCCTCCAGTTGTGACAACCTGTCAACCATAAAATCTGCATGGGACTGATCAAATGCAAAACGATCATCCCGCTTTGCAACGGTAATCAACCCTGCCGCTTTCGCTGCCTGTATCCCATAAGTAGAGTCCTCCACAACAAGACATTCTTCTTTTTTTAGACCCAATTTGTTGACCGTATAGTTATAGATCTCCGGATTTGGTTTGCTCTCCTTGAACATTTCACCGCTTACCAGAATATCCATGTAACTCTCCAACTCAATTTCATGAGCTGCACGTTCGATATCCTTCATTGTAGAACCGGAAGCAATCGCCAATTTATAACCTCTCTCTTTTAGAATAGCGACTAACGACTGGATATCCGGATCTTTCAGTTTCGCATATGGCACACCGCCACCTGCGCGAAACGCATCCATATGATCTTCCAATAAAGCATCTACTTCCTCTTCCGTGATCGGTCCTTTACCGGCATCAGCCCACCACTGCACCAGAATCTGATTTTGAATCTTTTTTGATGTTAGTCCTGTAAGTGTTCTCCGTGTTTTCTGATCTATCAACACATCATTCTTCGCAAAAAAATCTCCCAAAATATTATCATAAAATGGCTCTGTATCAGCGATCACCCCGTCTAAATCAAAAATAACAGCCTTTATCATTCAATCCACCTCTACTCTTCTTCCTCATTCCTTAGACAAAAACTGGACGGTGCAGAAATAAATATTTACTGACACCGTCCAGAAACTGTCGGAAAAATTCCGGTGTACTAACAGCCTATCGCGAATGTATCAGTGCACCCGGATAAATTTTTATTTTACTTCTACCAACTCATATTCTTTCGAACCATAACCGTGCTCAACCGCTGTTTCAATAGTCAGCGCGCCATTTCTGGATTCAATTCTTTCGATCAGATGATCTTTTCCAGGATCGTCGGACGCATAAACCAGATCCAGACATGCCTGATCAATTGCGATTGGGTCCAGAGATGCAAGAATACCAATATCAGCCAAGCATGGATCTTCTGCGTCTGCACAGCAGTCACAGTCAACGGACATGTTCATCATCACGTTAATATAAGCAAGATTTCCTTTGAAGTAATCAATTACAGAACCTGCAGAATCTGCCATGGATTTCAGGAATGCATCGTGGTCTGCAGTCCAGATCTTCTCCGGTTCGCCAGCACCATGGATATAAGCTTTTCCATAAGAAGAACCAACACCGATAGAAAGCTGTTTCAAAGCTCCGCCGTATCCTCCCTGTGGATGTCCTTTAAAGTGTGACAATACCAACATGGAATCATAGTTATCAATATTTTTTCCTACATAATTCTTTTTGATTACTTTTCCATTCGGGATATCCAGCTCTTTGTCCGGGCCTTCGCCATCCATCAAATCTACATCAAAATATTTGCTCCAGCCATGCTTCTCCAGGGTCTTTAAGTGTTTCTCTGTTGTATTACGCTCTCCATCATAAGCGGTATTACACTCTACAACAGTACCACCCACTTCATCAATGACCGGTTTCCACATATCTGGTCCCAGGAAATTTTGGTTTCCAACTTCACCGGAGTGCAATTTGATTGCTACTTTTCCTGGAAGCTTCACATCTAACAGACGATACATCTCCAGAATTTTCTCTGGTGTAATTGTTCTTGTAAAATAAACAGTAGGTTTCATAGTGTTTTTTCCTCCATAAAATTTGTTCTATTTCTCAATATTTGTAGTCTCAACTGCTTTCTTGGCAGCTCTCTCAACCTTCCATGCTTTTCCTTTTGTTCCGAAGATCTCAAGATATTTCTTAATGGTATCTTTCTCGCTCTGTTTAGCTACATCATATACTGTGTAGTAGCCGTTTCCAGACAGTTTTGCTTCCTCGATACCGATTGTTGCAGCTTTGAACAGATCGTTTGCAATGTTGATCTTGTTGATACCCATCTTGGATACTTTTCCGAGAGCTTCCTCTCCTGTTCCTGAACCACCGTGCAGTACCAGTGGGAAATCAGCACCAACTACTTTCTTAATCTCTGCAAGTCTGTCGAAGTCCAGATACGGCGTTCCTACATATGCACCGTGAGCTGTACCGATTGCAACTGCCAGACAGTCAATTCCGGTATCCTCTATGTACTGTTTTGCCTGTGCCGGATCTGTCAGTGCTGCATCACGATCCACATCATACTGCTCGCCCTGTCCAACATGTCCAAGCTCTGCCTCTACAGATACACCGATAGAATGTGCAACCTTAACCAATTCTTTTACTTCTTTTACATTCTCCTCATATGGAAGAGTAGAACGGTCAACCATGATAGAAGTAAAACCAGCTTTGATTGCCATAATTGCCTCTGCGAATGCTCCGCCGTGATCCAGGTTGATTGCTACCGGAACAGATGCATCTTCACACAGTTTTGTGAGATAGCTACCAAACATCAGAATATCCGGATTTGCAGAATATCCTACATCAATAATAATCGGAGCGTTCATCTCCTCCGCTGCTTCTAACATTGCACGGGCATCCATCTCAGACATTACATTCGGTGCAGGTACTGCATAATTCTCCTTGCTTGCCCTTACTAAAATCTCTTTCATTGATACTAACATAACTAACTTCCTCCTTTTAATAAAATATATTTAGCGGCACATTTTGTAGATTTCTACTACATCCTGTGGCGCAAGTGTCTTAAATCCATAAATCTTATCACCGAAGCAGGCTTTTCTTCCCATCTCCTCAAAATGCTCGTCGTCAATCTTGATCTCGGTAAGCGTGCGAGACAGCCCAAGCGTATCAAACAAGAAATGTGATAACTCGTCAATCGCTTTTTTCGCAATCTCCATCGGTGGAAGAGACGCGTCGATTCCAAAGACATTTACACCAAACTGAACATATTTGGATACCGTAGTTTCATCCAAACAGTACTCCATCCAGCGCGGTGTCAAAATTGCAAGCCCTAATCCATGTGTAATATCATAAAACGCAGATAATTCATGCTCCATCATATGGCAGCTCCAACCCACACTGGAACTTCCTTTGATGAATCCATTGATCGCCCAGCTCGATGCCCACATAAGATTGGCTCTTGCCTCGTAGTCCTCTGGATTCTCCAACGCAATCGGCGTATATTTAATTACCGTCTTCATCAGACCTTCCATCACCGTATCCAACATATACATATCCTGATTCATGTCAAAATATTCTTCAAAGATATGAGACAAAATATCTGCAGAACCGCACGCGGTCTGATAACGGCTCACCGTATATGTATTGGTTGGATCAAGGAAAGATACCTTCGGAAGCATAGCCGGTGCACTCATAGCAAGCTTCTCATTCGTGGACATATTACTGATAACACCACCATTATCCATCTCGGATCCTGTTGCAGACAGCGTAAGAATGGACATCAATGGAAGCGCGTCATTGATCGGCGCTCCTTTCACAAAGAAATCCCATGGATCGTGATCCACACAAGCTCCCGCAGCAATAAATTTCGATGCATCAATCGTAGAACCGCCTCCAACTGCAAGTACAACGTCAATCTCCTTCTCCTTACAGAGTTCAGCGCCTTTGCGAACTGATTCAATACGTGGATTCGGCTCGATTCCAGAAAGCTCGTACAGTTCCATTCCGGCCTTTTTAATCTCATCTACTACCTTGTCATATAAACCGATCTTTTTGATAGAACCGCCGCCATATACGAGCAGCACACGAACTCCATATTTTCTCAATTCACTGCCAAGATTGCCTTCCAATTGATTTGCCCCAAAATATACTTTTGTTGGAATATCATAGACAAAACCATTCATTGTTCTCTCCTCCTATTCTCTATTCTGCCTCTACATGCTCTATTTTAAATTATAATGCATTTCTAAAGAATCCGTCAATATTCTTTTACGAATAAAAAAACTTTTCTGTGCACATGTTTTATAACTTGTGCATCTGTTTTAACCATCTTTATTATATGATGTTCATATTTGTTTGTCAAGCGTACGTTCACGTTTTGTGAATATGCACATTTTTATCCCCAAGAATTGAAAAAGAATGTAAAATGTTTATCCGAAACCTCTCTATAACCATCAATATGGGGAATACACAATATGTGCATTCCCCATATAATTCTACATATCTGATTTTAGTTCAAACTAAATGATAACACCTACACAACCAAGGATGAAAGAAATAAGTGTCAATCCCATAGTAGCTTTGAAGTAGTTACCACTCTTGCTGATATATCTCCAAGTAATGAGTACGATAATCAACGGAATCATACCTGGAAGGATAGAGTCTAATGCGCCCTGGATAGAAGACGTATAAGTTTCTGTTACAATCTCAATCGGTGTTGTAGCTTTTACGAACTGAGCTGCAAGACCACCCATCATGAACAGACCCAAAACGCTGGCTCCAGCAATAATCATGTTAACGAGACCTGATTTCAGCATGCTCTCAGCAAATACATAACCTTGCTTGTAGCATTCTTTTGTCAGTAAGTAACCAGCAATGTAGCAAATAGCTGCCAATACGAGCGGCGGAATCAAACCACCAAGTGGATTACCAGCATCACACAGTGGTAGACACAAACCAATCAACAGATACATCAATGTAGACCATGTGATTGTATCACCAATACCAGCCAGAGGTCCCATCAAACCAGTCTTAACATTCAGGATTACATCGCCAGGAAGTGAATCTGGATCCTGAGCTCTCTTCTCTTCCAAAGCAAGTGTCAGTCCCAGACAAGGACCACCACCCCAGTGACCTTCAGTATTGAAGAAGATCATGTTACGTTTCAGAGCATCAATATAACCATCTTTGTCGTTTGGATAGAATTTCTTCAAAGCTGGACTCAATGCAATACAGAAAGAAGATGCCTGCATTCTTACAAAACTATGACCAACTTCACAGATAATCCACCAAATTGTCCATGACTTTCTAACGTCAGCATTTGTCAGTTTCTGCTCAGCAGCTACTGCCATGCTTGTATCTTCTTCATCATCGTCATCATCGTCGTCATCGTCATCATCGTCATCATCAGAAACTGTATACTCATCTTTAGTAAATGTGATGTAAAGGAATGTAACGAATCCACCAGCGATCATAAGCGGAATTGTTCCGATTCCAGAATACTGAATTACGAAAAATCCTGCAAAGAAGAATGGTAAATATTTCGGTTTGGAAATCAAACTTGCAATGATAGCAAATCCAACTGCCGGCAAACAAGATCCAATTGCATTGAATCCATTCATTACGAACTGAGGAATATTATTCAATACATCCTGCAGTACTGCAGATCCAAGATACAAACCTGCTGCAAGTGGAATTGAAACTTCAACAATTTTGAAAAGTGCCGGAATAAAAACGCCCCAACGAACGATTCCGCCTGCTTCACCTTTTTCAGCAAAAGCATCACATTTCTCCATGCAGAAACCATCAAAAATGTAAGCCAAGTTTGTAAGTTGTGGTCCAAGAACTCCCATAGGAACCGCCAGCGCGATAGCTGTATTGGTACCCACTCCTGTAGCTACAACGATCGAAATTGCAAAATATGCTGCAAAACATGGATCCTGCGGTGAGTTACCACCTGGGGAAATAATTCCCAAATAAATCAACTGAATAGCCGCTCCAACGATCATTGCCTGCGGCACATTGCCAAGAATAACTCCAATAACTACGGCATTCAATACAACGGCATTCATAGCAAAACCACCGATTGTATAAGGCATACAACATCTTGTAATACCACATGCTATACCAAGTAAGATTGCTTGTGTTAATGTAATCATACTTCTCCTCCTCTTTTTCCTCTCAATTAGCTAAGTTCTGGAAATGCTTTTCTGACAACATCCAATGAAGTCTGTCCGTCTGTCGGAAGCATCTGGAAGTAAATCTTTGCGCCTTCCTTCTCCAAATCTAACAGAACCTTAGCCTCTGAAGCGTCCATTCCCATTTGCAGATGAATCTGCTTACGCTCATTAATAACTGCCATCTGTCCAAGTGAGATGTCTTTGAACTGTAATCCTTTGTCCCAGCACTCTTTGATGTATTTGATGTTAGCAAATAATACAAACACATTCTTGTTACCGAACTCATCTTTATTCCAGTTCTCAACAGCTTTATCTACTGACAGAATACGCAGTTTAACTGACGGTGGCGCTGCGAATTTCAAGATATTCTTTCTTGTCTTATCTTTTGCAATATCGCTGTCAATTACGATAATGGTCTCAATATTAAAAAAACTAACCCATTTCGTTACCACCTGACCGTGAATCAAACGGTCGTCTACTCTGACTGCTAATTTCTTTGCCATATCTTTCCTCCTTCCTTTCTTATTCTGAAAATCCATTTCAGTTCCTTTTATTCTGGGAACTCACGGAGTCTCATTCATCTTCATCGTCGTCCTCACTCAAAAATCCTTCTACGTCAATACGTTGAATGCCGTCTTTTCCATTATCAACTGCATTCGAAGTGAGTTCCTTACCTGCCATAGCCTCTCTGAACACTGCGGCATCAATCAACATTGGAAGATTCATTCCTGTAACCACTTCCAATACTTCTTCCTTTTCCTGAACATACAACATTACCTGATTACATGGAGTTCCTCCATACAGATCTACCATAATGATACATCCTGCCGGAAATGCATGAATAGATTCTGAAAACGCCTCGCGATACTTATCAAAATCATCTCCCGGCTCCAGAGAATACGCTGCGATATTCTCAACTTCTCCCAAAATCATTTTAGAAGACTCCACCAATGACACTGCAAACGGACCATGGCTCAACAAGATAATTCCAGGTACATCTGGATTAACCTCTGATTGTTTATACGCCTTCATAATTTCCTCCCTGTTCATTTGAGACCACTGACTCTGTACACTTTAGAATCTGACAATATCTGTCATAAAACATTCTAAACTGATCCAGAGCAAATTAGCGAGTTTCTATAAAATGAAAACATCCGCTTTCATTTTGTGCAAACGCACTATAAAATGTGCAATTGCACTTCATTTTTCTATTATACAGTTTGCACGGTCATTTGTCAAGCAAAGGTGCACTAATTAGTGAAAATGCACATATTATTTATTTTTCATTGGTTAAATCCTATAAATTTAAAAAAATTTCAACATTTCTCTTGACAAATATATAAATCTTAAATTATCCCTATAAAATTAGGAAAAAAACAAATATGTATATTTTTTTTGCAAATAATAACATAGTGCAATTTTATCATATTCTATCACAAAACTGAAAAATTGTCATTAAAAATAAACAAAAAATAAACAAAAAATTAAAAAAATATATAAACCCGTGATTTTAGTCAAAAATACACTATATATACAAGCTCTCTATAAAATAAATTAGGGCAGAACCAGAAAACTGGTTCTGCCCTTTTTTAGCTATTTTCAATAGCATATATCTTCTTAAACTCATTCAAGACATGATTATCCGTCTTTTTCTATTTGTCTAAGAGTACGCTGACTCTGTACATTCCAGGCTCAGATGCTGCTGCAAAAGCGTCCTGAATC
>JAAVXR010000095.1 GCA_022790755.1 Hespellia sp.
AAAAGACCGATGGCTCCCCCATCGGTCTTTTACTTTTTCACCGTCGCCGTCCCAGAAGCCTGGCAAGAAACATTACGATCAACAGCGGAACCAATATCGGCGCGAGCAAATGAAGCACTCCTGAGATAAACGCGATAATCCCCACGAAAACCAAAACCAGAGTTAATACCGCCAAAGCTCTTTTCCACCAGACATCAAATCGAAAAACATGTACCCTATCCTGCTCTTGCGTATCCTCATAATAAACAGACGGACTCGGACCATAATCTCTTCTTTCTTCCCAATCCGACGCGTTCCCGCTCCCTGGCGCATCTATAATATTTCTAGCAATCACCCACGGATCGCCCAATGTGTTCAAGACTTCCCGCTCGCTGACACCCTTTCGCACTTCATCCGCAATATATTGTTCATAGTATTGCAGATTTTCCTGCACCTCACGAGCGTCCAAATCATTTTCCAGTGCATTCTTCAATTTTTGAAGAAATTCTGTTTTATCCATTATTTCCTCCATTCTGTTCACATTTCGTAGCACAAACAAATATATCCCAGCAATAAATGATCTCGAAGTCAATAAAATCGCCGAATATTCTTACAGTTTAGAATTCTGCAATGATCCATATGCCAAATAACAGTACCAGAATAGCACAACTCTCTATACTTTCCAAGATGGATTCACCTTAAAAATTTCTTAAATATTCTTTCCATTACTACAAAAGGAAGCCACCTACGCGACTTCCTTTTCCATAAATTTCGAATCTATGATATTTCTTTCTAAACTTCAAACAACAAATCCCCATATGAAGGCATCGGCCATACATCCTTATCGACAATCATTTCCAATTGATCAACTGGCACGCGCAACGCCTCCATAGCCGGAAATACATCCGAATGATAGAAATTAGCCTGAACGGCGCCCTCTTCCTTGCCTGCAGCCTGATCTGTAAGCACTGTCAACTCCTTCAGCGCTTTCTTTGTCTCTACCAACAGGGAGGAGGTCTCTCGCAGCAATTCCTCCTGTACGGACGTGTCTGCACCCGCATCCTTCACCGCCAGAATCGTATCCGCCAATGCTTTTGTATACTTCACAACCGCCGGAATAATCTGCTTGCTCGTCATGTCGATCATTGTGCGTGCTTCAATATTGATCGCCTTTGCGTAGGCCTCATACTGAATTTCCGCGCGAGATTCCAGCTCTGCCTTGGTAAATACATTGAATCGTTCAAACAGCGCGATCGCCTTCTCTGTCGTAATCGCCGGAATCGCCTCTACCATGGATGTTATGTTCGGCAATCCTCTCTTCTTGGTAGCCTCTTCTACCCATTCCTCGGAATATCCGTTTCCGTTGAATACAATTTTCTGATTCTCCGCCATATATTCTTTGATCAGATTGTGCACCGCAAGTTCAAAATCATCTGCTTTCTCTAACACGTCGCACGCATCCGCAAATGCCTCCGCCACAATCGTATTCAATACGATATTCGGATTGGCAATCGAATCTCTGGAGCCAACCATTCGGAACTCAAATTTATTTCCCGTAAATGCAAACGGAGAAGTCCTGTTTCGATCCGTCGCATCCTTAGATACATCTGGAAGCGTTGCAACACCCGTCTCCAGTTTGCCACCTTTTAAACTGTGCGTAGCCTCTCCTGTACTGATCAGCTGTTCCATCACATCCTCCAACTGTTCCCCGAGGAATACAGAGATAATGGCCGGAGGCGCCTCGTTCGCACCCAATCTGTGATCGTTTCCCGGATCCGCCGCGGATTCCCTGAGCAAATCGGCATGTTTATTGACCGCTTTCAATATACAAGATAATACCAGAAGAAACTGCGTGTTCTCGTGCGGAGTCTTTCCCGGATCCAACATATTGATTCCATCGTCTGTCGTGATGGACCAGTTGTTATGTTTACCGGAACCATTGACTCCGGCAAAAGGTTTCTCATGAAGCAGACATTTCATACCGTGCTGACATGCAACCCGTTTCAACGTCTGCATGACAATCTGATTATGATCCACCGCTATATTGGCCACCGAATAGATCGCCGCCAATTCATGCTGTGCAGGAGCCACTTCATTGTGCTGTGTCTTGGCGGTAACGCCTACTTTCCATAACTCCTCGTTTACATCTTTCATAAATGCCGCAATTCTCTGACGAATTGTTCCAAAATAATGATCGTCCAGTTCCTGCCCTTTTGGCGGCATCGCTCCAAACAGCGTACGCCCCGTATAAATCAAATCTTTTCTCTGAAGAAATTTCTTCTCATCTACCAGAAAATATTCTTGCTCTGGTCCGACCGATGGCGTAACCTTATTAGACGTCTGATTTCCGAATAAACGAAGTAGTCTAAGCGCCTGTGTGTTGATCGCCTCCATAGAACGAAGTAACGGCGTCTTTTGATCTAAAGCTTCTCCCGTATAAGAACAAAATGCAGTTGGAATGCAGAGCGTCGCACCCGCCGCGTCTTGCCTCACAAATGCCGGTGATGTACAATCCCATGCTGTATATCCTCTCGCTTCAAATGTTGCCCGAAGTCCCCCGGATGGAAAAGAGGACGCGTCCGGCTCTCCCTTAATCAACTCCTTACCAGAAAAGCTCATCAAGACCTTCCCACTTGGCAACGGCGCGGAAATAAAAGAATCGTGTTTCTCTGCTGTCACACCAGTCAATGGCTGGAACCAATGTGTATAATGGGTAGCGCCTTTCTCGATCGCCCATTCCTTCATCTCATGTGCAATCACGTCCGCCGTTTCCAGATCTAGCTCTTTCCCCTCTTCAATCGTCTTTTTCAGATTTTTGTAAATCTTCTTAGGCAAACGTTCCTGCATTACTGTATCATTGAACACATTCTCCCCAAAAATATCCGCTACATTCATCCATTCTGTGCTCATACATTCTCAACCTCACTTTCCAAAATTCTTTCCATAAAACACATTTCGTATAGAAATCATTTACAAAAACAAAAGGCACTCCAAGTATCCTTGGAACGCCCTCGTTCTTATCTACGGTTGCTAGTATACTCTAAACTTCCGCAAAAGGCAAGTAAAAATTTTATTTTTGAGAAACTTTTTCTAATTGGTCTAGACAATTGCGTGTGGAGAAAGGAGACAGAACCGATTCAAAGAGCGACAAATATACAACAAAAAATCCTCCCAAAGAATAAATCTTCGAGAGGAGCTACAAGTGACTCCCAGGGGAATCGAACCCCTGATTCCAGCGTGAGAGGCTAGCGTCTTAACCGCTTGACCAGGGAGCCATGTCGAATGCTGTAGTATTCCCACAGCATCATCTATTATATTATAGTTTTTAAAAGAATGCAAGCTTTTTTCCAAAAAATCTTTCTACTCCGATTCTAATTATTCTAATCTGAATTCACCTCTATAGATTCCATCCTCTCTCCTGAAATCTGCGGCAGACATTCTGGATCAACCATAATCTGTAACTGCTGCTTTTTGTTCTGAATTCGGACAAAATCATGAGAACCACCATATTCCCCATCCAGTGTCCAGGGAATTTCTTCCAATGATTCGAAACAGAGTTCCCCACTTTTAAAGGAGTACATGTGTTTTTGGTCCAGTTGACGCATCAGAAGCGCTGCGACAATCTCATTCAGTTCGATTGGGTTCTTCGGCATTTTGATCAATGTCACCTCAAATTCCCCATCGTCAAACACAACATCTTTCCCAACCATACCTTTAAATCCACCGACCGACTTAGAGTTTGTGACCATCCCATATACAAAATCGTCTTCGATCACTTGTCCATCATGAGTCACTTTCATATGATAAGATGGAATATTAAAAAGGCGTTTCGTCCCTTCCAACACATAGGCCAGATGACCGAGAATATTTTTCATTTCCTGTTTCGTCTCGTAGGAAACATCCGTAAACAGTCCAAACGCTGCGACATATACAAAAACGTCCTTATTAAATCGTCCGACATCACAGGCAAATGGAACTCCATGCACCGCCATATGCGCAGCATCCAGTAAATTTTTCGGAATATGCAGGCTGTTTGCAAAATCGTTAGTCGTACCTGCCGGTATATAGCCGATCGGCCTCGGATCAGCTCTCCTCGTCATAGCAGTCACCACTTCATCCAGAGTACCGTCTCCTCCACTGCACACGACGAGATCGTATTCTTCCTCATAAGCCTCCACCTTCCGCATCGCGTCATGATAACACTGCGTCGGGTATACTGTCACTTCATATTCAGCTTTCACAAATATATCCAAAACATCAGACAACTTGGATTTCAGTACGCCGGTCCCGGCATAGGGATTATAGATAAATAATAACTTTTTCATTTTAACTTTGCTTTACGCCTTCCAAGAATCGTTCAATCCCATCTGCGGCTAATTCTTCATCTTTGCCGTCTGCAACCACCGTAACCTCATCCCCATCCATCAGACTCAGGCTCATCATACCCATAATGCTTTTTGCATTAATTTTCTTAGAACCTACCACCAGATAAATCTGACTCCTGTATTGACTGGCTTCCTGAACCAAAAAGGCAATCGGTCTGGCTTCCAGCCCTTTCTCGTGTCTCACGGTAATTGGTCTCTCAATCATAATAATCCTCCTTATTTTGCCTAACTCTATCCGCAATCTCCCCCAGTTTACGCAGTCTGTGATTCACTCCTGATTTCCCCACAGGCGGTTCCAAAAGTTCTCCCAGTTCTTTTAACGTTGCGTCTGCATGCTCCAATCTCAACACTGCTAATTCCTGAAGCCCTTCAGACAGTTTGTCTAAGCCAATCGTATCCCGGATGTAAGCGATATCCTTTATCTGCTTTACCGCGGCTGAAACCGTTTTATTGATATTCGCAGTCTCACAATTCACTTTACGGTTCACCGCATTTCTCATTTCTTTCAGAATTCGGACATTTTCTAATTCCATCAAAGAAACATGCGCTTCCATAATATTTAGCATATCTACGATCTGCGATCCTTCTTTCAGATATACGACATATGCCTTTTTACGGGTGACAATCTTGGCGTCCATAGAAAAACTGCATATGATCTTCTGGATCAGTTTTGCAATTCCCTGTGAAAAACATACGATCTCAAAATGATAAGCTTTCTTTGGATCACTCATAGAACCTGCAGCCAGAAATGCGCCGCGCAAAAATGCACGTTTACAACAAGACTGCTGGATAACTACGTAGTTTACAATATGTAATTCTCCACAAGAATATCCATGCTCACCGATTAATTTTGTTGCCTGTAGAATTCGAAGTGCATTTTCATGCCCTTTTACGTTCACAAAATAGGAAACATTTTTTCTGACAGGATTACGGCGGATAGCGATATCAGCTTTAATATTAAATGTTTTTTCTACTAATGTAAAGCATTTTCTTGCAACTGTCACTTTTTCTGTACAGAATTGAATGTAAAATTTACCGTTCCCATCGTTTACGACAGAGCCACACATGCTGATCAGCGCCGCTAACTCTGCGATTTGACAATGCCTGGACTGTGGAACTTGTCTGGATAATTCTTCCTTTACATCTCCAGAAAATGACATACTTTCACCTACTTCGCTTTCGTTATCGCATCTTTATCTATATCCCGATGTTCTATCCGAATTCCATACTCCTCTTTTACAAGCAACTTTTGATAGATCGCATTTGCCAATGTCACCGAACGGTGCTTCCCTCCGGTACATCCCACTGCAATAACCAGTTGATTTTTTCCTTCCAAAATATAGTTCGGCATCAGAAATTCAATCAGCTCCATCACCCGTTCCATAAAGATGTGGGCTTTATCATTTCCCATTACATAATCCTGCACAGCCTTATCATTTCCCGTCATCGGACGCAGCTCTTCTATATAATATGGGTTCGGCAGAAATCGAACGTCAAACACAAGGTCTGCGTCGGACGGAATTCCATATTTGAATCCAAAGGACAGAATGGTAATATACAAATTCTTATATTCCTTCCCCTCCACAAAAATCTTCTTCAATTCTTGATTCAAATCCCGCGTCAAAAGACCACTCGTATCAATAATATACGTTGCCCGCATTTTCAGGAATTCCAGACGAACTCTTTCCGCGGCAATCCCGCGATCCAGACGCCCGTCCTTCGTCAGTGGATGGCTTCTCCTCGTCTCTTTATAGCGTTTTACCAGCACATCATCCGCCGCGTCCAAGAACAAAATTTCATGAGAGATATTCTTTTCTTTTAATGTATTCAGATCTGCTTCCAGACATGCAAAAGATTGCCCTCCACGTATATCAATTCCGAGCGCCACCTGGCTGATTTCAGCATCCGGCGCCAGAAACATTTCCACAAATTTCAAAAACAGTGGAATCGGCAGATTGTCCACACAAAAATATCCCGCATCCTCCAGAACTTTGAGCGCCGTACTCTTTCCAGCTCCCGACATCCCAGTCACAATTACAAATCTCATCTAAAATTCTCCAATCCGCTTCAATTCAGGCTCCAGTTCCACATCAAACCGCGCCTTCACCTTCGTCTTTATCTGCTCTATTAATTCTACAATATCTTCTGCGGTGGCATGCTCTCGATTGATCACAAATCCACAATGTTTTTCTGATACTTGTGCGCCTCCAACCTGGAATCCCCTCAACCCTGTATCCTGAATCAATTTTCCAGCAAAATACCCTTCCGGCCGTTTAAAGGTGCTACCCGCACTTGGAAACTCCAAGGGCTGCTTTTCCAATCGTTTCTGCCTCAACTCTTCCATTCGGCTCTGAATCTCCTCCGCATTTCCTTTTTGCAATGCGATTATGGCTTCGAGTACAATATATCCTTTCTTTGCGACAACACTGGTTCGGTATCCCAATTCCAATTCCTCGTTAGAAAGCGTCCTTAATTCCCTGTTCTCATCTAACACCGTCACCTGTTCCAGAACATCCTTCATTTCTCCGCCATACGCTCCAGCATTCATCACACAGGCTCCGCCTAATGTTCCCGGTATGCCTGACGCAAATTCAAAGCCTGTCAGACTGCTATTCAACGCTTCCTTAGCAATCTGTGACAACAGTGCCCCCGCCTGCGCGTAGAGTTTCGCTCCTTTCACCGTAATCTGGCTCATCCCTTGCCTCACCTGTAAAATCACACCACGATATCCTTTATCTCCGATCAGTATATTACTCCCATTTCCTAGAATATAGTATGCGATTCCATTTTCTTCACAAAGTTTTACCACTGCCCGAATCTCTTCCTTAGAGTTCACAACCACAAAATAATCGGCAGGGCCTCCCACCCGAAACGTTATATGTCGATTCATTGGCTCTCTCACCATCACTCGTTCCTGCGATGTCACCTCTCTCAATTTCGATTCGAACTCACTTGTTCTCATATAATTACATCCTCCATATTTGATTGATCTATTTATATATGGTTACTATTATAACATTCCTGAACAAAAGTAGGCAGTCCCCTTTACCACGAAAAATCGCCGCCAGGTAGGCAGCATGTATTCAGGGATGCCAAATGCGCCCGTTGTGGGCGCATGTAGGTTTACTAAAAAATCGGTAATCGGGGACTGTTCCTCGATTATGCAACAATGACCGTTGGGTATCCGGCACGTTTCAGACGATGCTCCATAGCAACCGCATCATCTAATTGATCAAAATTCCCTACTTGCACCCGATAGAAACCACCGGAATGTGAAATGCATGCAGGATAATCCTGCTCCAAAAGTTCTTCCAGCAACCTATGTGCATACATTTCCATTCGAAATGCTCCCACCTGTACATGATACTGCATCTTTTCCAAATGATCTTCCGTCTCACACTCCTCATCAGTATCTGTCCGGCCCGGTCTATTCGCGATGTCTCTTACCTCTCCTGTGTTTTCCTCCATCGTTCTTTGGCGGCTCATTTCTGGGACACTCTCCACATTCTCCATCGCAGACGCAACTACCCCTTCCATTTCTAATGTATCCAGAATTCCCGCTGCAATCGCCTCCGCAATATCTGAAAAGTTATCGTCAAACAATTCATTATCTGTATTGGAATTGATAAATCCTGCTTCAACAAGAACCGCCGGCATCTGCGTGCGCCTCAACACCACCAAATTCGGACGTTCTTTGACACCCAAATTCACGAAGCCTACCGCCTCCAATTGTTCATTGATATTCTGAGCCATCTCGTATTTTATTCCAGACATATCATAAATCAGAGATTCCACTCCGGAAACGGTATTATCTGTAGGAAATGAATTGCGATGAATGGAAATAAAAAAATCTACCCCCGCTTTATTGGCTTCCATTGCTTTCTCATAAGGCGACTGATAGATGTCGGTTGTCCGTGTGTATTCCACATTTATTCCATGATTTTGAAGAATTTCGCCAACGGCCAGAACCAAACGGAGGTTGTCGTCCTTCTCCTGTCTTCCTTCATAGACAGCGCCCGGATCACTGCCTCCGTGTCCGGCATCCAGCATAATTGAATAGGGCATATTTTAAACATCCTTTCTTATCATTCATGTATTAAAATATGCCACAAAAAACGAAGTGTGCTATATTAGTTATCTTCCGTTTCCGCTTTGTTTTTTATCATTTCTTCATCCGCCGTCTCCGTAGGTGGAAAATAGACATGCACCGTTTCTATTCGATTTTTATCTAGAGTTTCCACCACCATACGTATCCCGTCTTCTGAGACATATTCATCACCCACTTCCGGCAGACGATCCAGATGTTCAATAATAAATCCTCCCAAGGAGTCATAATCCTCTGATTCCAACTGTAATTCCAGGCGATCATTCAGATCTTCCAGATTCACCGAGCCTTCCACCAGAAATTCATGCTCATTAATTTCCCGGAAAAACTCTTCCTCATTCTCATCATATTCATCGTGAATCTCTCCGACAATTTCCTCAAGAATATCTTCCAGTGTAATCAACCCTGCAGTCTCCCCGTATTCATCCAACACGACTGCAATGTTAAAAGACGCGTCCCGCATTTCCACAAGTAATTCTGATATATTCTTATATTCGTAAGTGAAGTAAGCTTCTCTCAAGATATCGCGCACTCGAAAGAGTCCACGATCTTCAAATAAAAGCAGATCCTTCATATTGATCGTACCGATCACATTGTCCGTGGTTCCCTCATACACAGGAAGTCTGGTAAATTTATCTTCCCGGAAAAGCTCGATCAGTTCCGCATACGTACTGTCCACATTCGCAAATGTAACATGTACTCGTGGCACCATAACGTCTTTTGCCTTAGCATCCCCGAGATCGAACACATTATAAATCATTTCCTTTTCGCCGGATTCAATCACACCATCCTCATGGCTCACATCGACAATCGTTCGAAGCTCTTCCTCTGTCATGGCAGAATCTTTCGCATGTGGATCTACTCGAAGCAGAAACAAAATCCCCATGGATATCCCATTGATCACAAATATGATCGGCGTGGTGACAATCATTAACATCCGGATGAGCGGCGTATACAACAATGCCATCTTATCCGCATGAATCGTTGCCACAGTCTTCGGTGTAATTTCTCCAAACACTAAAATTGCTAACGTCAAAAATGCCGTCACAACACTCACCATATATCCGCCGAATCCATAAGCCAGCGTTGTCGCCAGCGAAGATGCAGAGATATTCACGATGTTATTTCCAATTAAAATAGCGCTTAACATCTTGGGCTTATGATTTTCAGTAATGTTTAATAGGGTTTTTGCGCGCTGATTCCCCGCATCGGCATAAGAACGCATTCGCATTTTGTTAAAAGTTGTCATGGACGTCTCTGCTGAAGAAAATACAGCAGATAATGCTAATAAAATGATTAGTATTATAATTTGTATGGCGTCACTGGGATCCACTGATTATTCACTCCTTTTTCATGATACTCTTTGTAATTACTCTGTCTCGCCACTGTTATTTTGTTCTACCTGAACACAACTTTCCATCAAATATTCTGCAACAATATCCTGAAGTACCGTATCCCGTAAAACATCTTCTCCGACCAGTTCTTTCATATTGTCCACGCTCTCAAAGTTATAATCTTTGACATACTGTTTATATTTCTTTTCATATTCATCCTCTGACGGCTTCAATTTTTTCTTCTCCGCCAAAAGATCAATCGCGAGTCGCTGTTTGACCGTCTCCTCCGCAACAGCCTTCATTTCTCTTGTAAATTCCTCTTCCTTCAAATTCATATAAGTTTCCAAGTACTCTGGAAGTTCCATGCCAGCTTCTTCGGCTCTGTCCTCATAATACTTCCGCATCTCTTTCGTCTGAGCCTCCACATCTTCTTTGGGAAGCTCTGTCACCTCCGTCTTATTAACAAGTGCTTCGATCAACTCAATCTTTAGAACCTCGTCCGCCGAAGCATTGTAGAGCTTCTCCAGTTCTTTTTTCACCTCTTCTTTATATTCCTCGACCGTTTTTGATTCCTCACTGTTCTCCTTCACCCAATCATCCGTCAGCTCCGCTGATTCCATCAGATAAATATTGTTCATTTTAATTGCAAAATCTGCTACCACGCCGGACATTTCCGGATTCCTTTCATAAGGGTCCGGGAATTGAACAGTAATCGTAAACTCATCCCCCGGAATATATCCGATCAATTGCTCTTCAAAGCCTTTATAATTTCCATTCGGACCAATCATCGCACCGGAACCGATCTCCAGATTTGTCCCTTCCGCTTTACCGCCTTCAAATTCCACACCGTCAATGGTACCCGTGAAATCAATATTCACCGTATCCCCTGCCTGTGAAGCACGATGTAAAACTTCCTCCGCAGTATTCAGCCGATTCTCAATCTCCGCATCCAGCATCTCGTCCGTCACTTCGACCCTCTCAACCTGCGCCACTTCCAGCCCATTGTATTGTGTAATCGTGATATAGTCGTTCGAGAGCTTGCCACCAGAACATCCTGCAAGGCTCCCCACTACACCTATACTCAATATTAGCGCCATCATCTTCTTTTTCATAAATACACCTCTTATTTTTACCTTTTCCTACACGAAAACTCCAAAAGGGACACTCCCCTTTGAATCATTTTGTACAAAAGGAACTGCCCCTGTCAACACTGCCGACTTTATCACCGACTCATCGACTGCCCGCTTCCATTTCATACTACTAAGTTATACCATATTTTTATATAAATGAAAAGCAGTCAATCTAATAGTTCATATTTCGTTCATATTTCTATTTACTTTCTTCTATATGGCTTTGTTCTCCTTGGTGCATTTGTGCCGCCTCTTTCAAGATTCTCTTTCTATTAATCAAAGCCAACGCCACTGCCACAATTCCTACTGCGATGAGTCCTATCGCCGGATTGAAATTCAGACGGGTAATCACCCAAGTCAAAGGATTTGCACCGTCACAAATACTGCTGATTGCGCTTGCGGCACCCATTTCAAAGCCGGCGTCCATCGCCGCCTGTGTAATCAGCGGGGACAAATCCGTCGCGATATACAAACCTGCCGTCAACACGACGACTCCGATGAGCAGCGAACGAAATCCATTTCCTTTAACAACGGGTGTAATCAACACAAACATCCACGGAATCACGGCCAGATCTGCAAACGGCATCACTTTGTTGCCAGGAAGCAAAACCGCCAGAAATACCGTGATGGGAACCAGAATCAACGCCACAGAAAGCGTCATAGGATGTCCAACACCCACCGCCGAATCCAAACCTATATAGATCTTCCCACGGTTAGAAAACCGTTTCTCAATAAACGCAGACGCGGCATCTGACACCGGAAGCAAGCCCTCCATCAGCAGAGCTGCCATCTTTGGAATCAATACCAGCGAAGCGCCCAGGTTGATTCCCAGTCCCAGTATCCCCGGATCTGAATCACTTGGAGCTATGCCATAGCCCGCAACCGCACCGATGATCATACCCAGTATCGTCCCTACCAGAATCGGTTCTCCAAACACACCAAACTTTTTCTGCAATTTCTCTAAGTCAAAATTGATCTTGTTGATCACGGGAATTCGATCAATCAATCCATTTAACACGATGGCAATCGGAGCATACGCCGTTGTAAACCCATGCGGCAAAGATACGCCTGGCAGCCCCAGCGTCTCCTCCACACCTTTTGCTGTCCAGTCTCCCAGAACCATAATAATCACCATATTTAAAACTGCCGCAATCACACCATATACCTGGTTTCCCGTGACAATCGCCACCAGAGCCCCAGTAAATGCAAAATGCCAATAATCCCAGATATCCACATCCACCGTCTGTGTTGTATTTGTCAGCAACATCACAATATTCACGACCAAGCAGACTGGAATGATAATGTTTCCAACCGTCGATGCGAAAGCAATCTGTGCCGCTGCAGGCCACCCCACATCAATCACAGAAAGACTCAGACCAAATCGTTCCGCCATCGCCGAGACTGCGGGAGCCAGATTGTCTCCCATCAATCCAGTCACCAGATTCAGACCAATGAAGCCAATCCCAACCGTCAACCCTGCACGAAGAGATTTCCCAAAGCCAGCTCTTAAAACACATCCCATAATACAGATGATCACCGGCATCATCACGGTAGCTCCCATGTCGCTGATGAACTGAAACACTCCTAGTATCGTATCCATCATTTCCTCCATTCTGCGCTACGCTTCTTCTTTTGTCAAAATCCCCACAATCTGATCTACGATAGGCTCCGTATCTCTGCCCAACAAAAACTGCGTACCAATAATCAATGGACAATGACATTCCCCTCCCAGAACTGTCGTAGAAATCACCAGATCATAATTCACAGACTGTGCCGCCACCTCGGAGGCCTTCCCCTGTGTAATACTGTACTGGCCTTTTAGCCCTCTTTCATCCAGCGCCTTTGTCACCTTCCCATTAACGACGGTAGACGTGCAAATGCCAGATCCACATACGAGTAAAATTCTTTTCATAATTCGTTCTCCTTATCTTTATCCTTCGCACATTCATCGCTATCGCACATTTCTCTATAAAACGCCGCGTTACGACTCAGAAACAAGGCACTTTTGAAACATCTCCGCCACATCTTTCTCTGTCGTACAGGCTTTCAAAGCAGTCAAAAACCCTTCCGTCTGAAACAAATCCATCATCTTCTCCAGAAAACCAACCTGATCCCCTGGATTCTTAATTGCCATCATAAACAGAATCTCTGTTTTTACAGAGACTTCTGGCATTCCCATATGACAAAAAGAAACAGGATCTTTCAAGAATCCAATTGCAATCGCCTGCTTGCATACATGCTTTGCATCCGTATGCGGAATTGCAATTCCCATCTCCGCAAACTCAAGACCGGTACTGTACGCCCTTTCTCTGCTTTTCACTGCTTCCACATAACTTTCTTTCACAACGTTCTTCTCATAGAGGTGCCTCGCCAATATCTCCAAGGCTTCCTGATCCGAATCGGCTGCAATCTCCATAAGAACTAACTCCGGTGAAATCAATACATCTTCCATGCGATCTCCTCTTAGATAGATCAAATGTGCTTTATAGTCACTTTTGTTACTCGCTCATTATATCTTATTCTCAATTCAGCGTCAATCTTTTTCTGCCCAGATTATCTTTTCTGGAATCCCTCACGCCATAAGCGTTCCCTCATCAAGTCACAAAATCGGAGACAACAGCCTTGAAAACTGCTCCTTCACTCGTATCGTCATATTCCTCTGATTATATACTTTTTGTGTGATCTGTTTACACTTTATAATATCCTTTTCAAATATATTTTCCAAACATTGTATCGTCTCTTTACTGTAAATCACGGCGTTCACTTCAAAATTCAATTCAAAGCTTCTAATATCCATATTGGCCGTTCCCACGCTTCCAACCATTCCGTCAACACACAGCGTTTTTGCATGCAGAAATCCATTCTCATAGACATAGCATTTTGCTCCGGCTGCAATCATTTCCCCCAGATATGAATACGTCGCCCAATAGACAAACGGATGATCCGGCTTACAAGGCGCCATGATTCTCACATCCACGCCGGATCGACTGGCAATCTTCAGTGCATCCAGTATCGAATCATCCGGTATGAAATATGGAGTCTGCAAATAAATATGATCTTTTGCACAATGAATCAAATACAGATAATTATCATGAATCGTCTTTATTCCAGAGTCTGGCCCGCTGGAGATGATTTGGACTGGATCTCGTCCACTTCGCAAATATTGCGGAATCTCAAACAGATGATCCTTCAGGAATAAATTTTCCTTCGCCGCGTAGTTCCAGTCCAATACGAAACGGACTGCAAGAGTTGTCACTGCCGCGCCTTCAATACACAAGTGTGTATCTCGCCAGTATCCAAATTTCTCTTCCATACCGATGTATTCCCGGCCAATGTTAAATCCTCCAATAAATCCGATTCGTCCGTCAATCACAACAATCTTTCTATGATTTCTGTAATTGATACGAAGCTGTAATTTCCCAAATATCGCGGGGAAAAATTCTGCCACCTTTATTCCAGATTGTTTCAATTGCTCCCAATCTTTTCTGCTCATCGACCTGCAGCCCATACTGTCAAAAAGAATCCTGACTTCCACCCCCTGGCGTACTTTACGGACTAGAACCTCTTCAATTCTTTTCCACACCTCATCATTCTTGATGATATAATATTGCAAATGTATATATCGCTTTGCATGCTCCATCTCCTCCAGCAAAGCGTCAAACTTCTCAAGTCCGTCTGTGTAGATCCGCACATCGTTATTATCCGTCAAGACCGACTCTCCGGCTTCCAAATTATATAAAATCAAATTTCGAAAATGGTCCATCTCTGAATCGGCCAACATCAATTGTTTTTGCTGTATCGTTTTTTCCTGACGACGAACAGCATATTTCACTTCCCCTTCGATCTCCTTCATTTTAAACATTCGACTCTTATGGAAGTCCTGTCCTATCACCAGATACAAAATAAACCCTAGAACTGGTATAAAATATAACAGTAACAACCAGGTCCACACCGTTTTCGGTGAACGTCTCTGAAAGAAAATAATCAACAAGGCAAGTAGAATATTGATTATCAACAGATGTTCTACAGTAAACTGAATCATAGATGTGATCCCACTCCAGATGATTGCAGGCATTTTTTACTCCTTTACTATGAACGAGGTTTACGTTCTCAATTCAGTATATTCTGCAGACATTATTTCTATTATACCTGTTTCCGTCAAAAAAGTAACCCCTCTCTGTCGAACGATCTTTCTCTCCCGGATTTCGTCCATAATGCTTGCACTTCCCCGGAAAGAATGGTACAATATAGACCAAATGGATGTCAGAAAACTGTTTGTAGGAGGGGTTTCGCGTGAGTACATTAACGATTGTATTACTTGTTTTAGTAATTGTTGCAGCCATTGCTTTTGTTGCACTATATTTTCTGAGTAGGAAGGCCGAGAAGAAGCAGCTTGAACAGCAGCAGCAATTAGAGGCCATGGCTCAAAATGTATCCATGCTGGTCATAGATAAAAAGCAGATGCGATTTCGGGATGCCGGGTTTCCTCCCGTTGTTATGGAAAGTGTCCCCAAGTATCTGAGACTTTCCAAAGTATTTGTTGTGAAAGCTAAGATCGGACCCAGAGTGACAACACTTCTGTGTCAGGATAATGTTTTTCCTTTGATTCCTGTCAAAAAAGAAGTGAAGGCTACCATCAGCGGCATTTACATTACCGCAGTCAAAGGCCTGCGTGGTTCTCTGGAGCAGCCGCAGCCCAAAAAGAAAGGGCTTTTTGCACGGTTCAAAAAAGAGAAATAATAATCTACCAATAATCTATGGCACGGGGAATTCAGCCAGAATTCTTCGTGCCATTTATAAATCATCCAGGCTCTATAAAGCCTTTCCTATTTCAATTCTTCAAATATAGTCTTATGAGAGAGAAAAGTCCCCTCTTTCCTTTGATGTAATGTGCATACGAATTTTACAATCTGCCAACGGTTCATGATTGACATCCAACTGATAATCCACTTTTACATCAATATTTTCATCTGTCACATCAATTTCCATCTTCCGGGTATCCACACCAATCAAGATCTGACCAAACTGCGTTCCATAATATGTAAGATTCTTTTTATTCTTTTCAAACATCATATGCGCATTGGATGCGCCTGATTTGGAGATTTCCAGCAATTCATCCCCTGTTATTTTTATACGGTTATGGATGGTTTCTGACATCCCTTCCACAGGTTCCTCATAAAGCACATAATGCTTTCCATTCTTACAATAATAAGTTGCTGGTGTAATCACTTCAATGGATTGATTCTCATCTACCGGGCCAAGCATATCGCTGTGAAGACCGGAGATACTTACCAGTACATCCTTTGTCATCTTTACCCCCTAATAATTTTCAATCTGTATCACTCTGGTTGACATAATATCAAAAGGCATCACCGAATTTGCAAACTCATTAAACTTCTCCGCAGCATCACTGACATAGAATTCACACACACCATTTGCGGCGCTTCCATCATTTGCCATCCCCTGCATTTCCAGTAAATCCCTCAGATCCATCGCTGTTTCATAGGCTGGATTCACAATCTGTATCTTCTCTCCCATATATGTACGTATCTTGGATCGAAGAAGTGGATAATGCGTGCATCCGAGAATCATAGTGTCAATCTCCGTATCCTTAAGAGACTTCAAGTAATAGTCTATAATCTCTCTTGTCACCTGATGCTCCTTGAATCCCTCCTCCACAAGAGGAACAAAAAGCGGACATGCCTTCTCAATCACCGTAATCTCCGGATTCATCTTTTGAATAATCTTTGTGTACATCTGACTTCGTACCGTCGCATCCGTCCCGGCCACTCCTACTTTGCCGTTTACCGTTGCTTCCACAGCAGCTCTCGCTCCTGGAACCACGACTCCGAGAATGGGAATATCGAACTCTTTCTGTACCGTATCCAGCGCAAGTGCACTGGCTGTGTTACACGCAATCACAATAGCCTTGACCTGTTTGGTCTGAAGAAAGCGGATGATCTGTTCTGAAAAACGGATAATACTATCCTGAGACTTACTTCCATATGGCACACGGGCAGTATCTCCAAAATATATGATATTTTCATTCGGAAGCTGTCGAATGATCTCCCGGGCAACCGTCAGGCCGCCCACCCCGGAATCAAACACCCCGATCGGCGCAATCTTTCTACGATCCATACTTTCCTGCCTTCTCCTTGCTTTCAGGCCCCTGCCTCTTTTTTACAGCTCCCTATCCAAAGATCTGGGAGCACTTTCTTGTCTGCTTACAATGCCAAGGTTTTGGAGATCGTATACTGATAACCTGAAATCTCTTTTTTCATAGACAATGCTTCATTAATATCAAAGTCCACATACTGCCCATGCTGGTATCCAACGACACGATTCCGCTTACCTTCCATCAGTAGATCTACCGCCATCGCTCCCATCGTGGACGCATACACTCTGTCTTTACAAGTCGGACTTCCGCCTCGCTGCATGTATCCCAAAATTGTAGCTCTCGTATCAATTCCTGTCAATTCCTCAATCCTTTTGGCCATATTGATAGAGTCACCAACACCCTCCGCATTGATGATAATATAATTCTTCTTTCCACGTCTCATGCAATCCTTGATATCTTCAACCAAAGCCGCCTCATCATAATCATTTTCTTCCGGCATAAAAATCTTCTCTGCGCCATTTGCAATACCACACCATAATGCCAGATATCCCGCATCACGCCCCATTACTTCAATAATACTGCAACGTTCATGGGAAGTCGAGGTATCACGCACTCTGTCGATTGCCTCCATTGCCGTATTGACCGCCGTATCAAATCCAATCGTATAATCTGTACACGCAATGTCCAGATCAATGGTTCCCGGAATACCGATCACATTTACGCCAAGCTCCGTCAATGTCTTTGCCCCGCGAAAAGATCCATCTCCACCAATTACCACCAAACCGTCGATTCCATATTTTTTGCAGATTGCAGCTGCTTTCTGCTGTCCTTCCTCCGTCATCATTGATTTACAACGCGCCGTCAGAAGAATCGTCCCACCCCTTTGAATGGTATCGGAGACATCTCTTGCAGATAAATCAATAATCTCCTCCTTCAACAGGCCATGAAAACCTCTGCGAATCCCTCGAACCTTCAGTCCATGGGACAATGCATTTCTTACCACCGCTCGAATCGCAGCATTCATGCCAGGAGCATCTCCACCACTGGTAAGCACTCCAATTGTTCTGATCGCATCTCTGTCCTCAATTGGCATTTTTATCTACCACCTTTCCTAATTCTATTTTCTTAGTCTCAATATAAATAATAATGCCTATGTCTGTTTACCTTTCGGTCATCTTATTCTACTCTATTTATTATACGTTTTCAATAGGTTTTTCAACCACTTTCACTCGTTTTTCACCCAAAAAGTTCATCATTCTGCTCAATATTCCGTCCTCAATCCGAATGTTCCGATTCCTCGGCAGCCTTTTTACCGCCCTCTCCGCCTGACAATAGACCACCACCTCGTCGTTTCCTTCAGAATCTGCAAGATAACCATACAGAATCTCCTCATTCTTCAGATAGTCCTCCTTATTTGGAAACTGCAACCAAAGTTCTCTTCGAACTTTGGTAAATGGCATCACTTTTTCACAGATCAACTTACTTGGACGCTCATCTTCCTCCGAAACCCGTCCCTGAATAAATACTTTACCGTCTATCTCCAAGTGGTCCCGGTTTTTTTCATAATCTCTCGGAAATATCACGACTTCCACCGTTCCAAGCAAATCTTCCAAGGTCACAAATGCCATCGTCTGATTCGTCTTGGTATACTTGATCTTCCGGTCAACGATGATTCCCCCGACAGTTTCTTTCGATCCATCCCGCACTTTTGAATGTTTCGTCTCATCCTCATACTGAAAATCTGCGGTCGTCGCTGATATCCCCTTTTTCCATCGTTCCTCGTATTCTTCCAGAGGATGTCCGCTGATATAGATACCGAGCACTTCTTTCTCAAAGGCCAGCTTCATTTCTTTGGAGTATTCCCCCACATCAGGCATTCGAATCTCAAATTCCTGTTTCTGATCTTCTGACGCCAGGTCAAATAACGTCATCTGCCCGCTCATCGAATGTTTCTTTTCCTGCGCCACATGCTCCACGATCTGAACATAGACGCTCATGAACTGTTTCCTCGTGCCATTCAACCCATCCAAAGCGCCGGCTTTGATGAAATTCTCAATGCTTCTTTTATTGATCGTATCCTTTACCGACATTCTCTGAATGAAATCTTCCAGATTTCGAAATGTTCCGTAATCTTCTCGTTCTTTCACAATGGATTTGATCACTGGACGTCCGACACTTTTAATCGCAGCCAGACCATAGCGAATATTTCCATGATCTACGGAAAAGCCCGCTTCCCCACAGTTAATATCCGGCGGAAGAATTTGAATTCCCATCTGCCTACAACTATAGATATACTCTGCTACTTTTGGCGGATTTTCAATCACAGAAGTCATAAGAGCTGCCATGAATTCGACCGGATAATAATATTTCAAAAATGCCGTCTGATAGGCCACCACCGCATACGCCGCCGCATGGGACTTATTGAACGCATATTTTGCAAAATCAATCATTTCATCATAAATTTTATTTGCAGTTTTTTCATCAATCCCATTCGCCACACAGCCTGGAATTCCAAGTTCCTTATTGCCATACACAAAGTTCTGGCGTTCTTTCTGCATGACGTCGCCTTTTTTCTTAGACATGGCACGGCGGAGCAAATCGCTTCTCCCGAGTGTGTATCCTCCCAAGTCGCGCACAATCTGCATAACCTGTTCCTGATAAACGATACATCCATACGTCGCCTCTAGAATTGGTTCCAGTTGTGGACAATCGTAAGTGATGGTTTCCGGATGGTCCTTCCCCCGGATATATTGTGGAATAAATTCCATCGGTCCCGGACGATACAAGGAAATTCCGGCAATCACATCCTCCAAACTTCTGGGCTTCAATTCCTTTATGAAGCTTTTCATCCCGGCACTCTCCAACTGAAATACGCCGTCTGTCCGTCCCGTCCCAAGAGAATTCAGAACCTCCTGGTCCTGATAATCAATCGCATTGACATCCAATCTCTCGTAATCTGTCTTGCCGTCTCGTCTCGCATCCTCTTCCTTTCTCTGATTCACCAACCGCTGCGCATCCTGAATCACGGTCAACGTACGAAGCCCCAAAAAGTCCATCTTCAAAAGACCCAATTCTTCCAAAGTGGTCATGGTAAACTGCGTGGTAATAGAACCATCCGAAGAACGAGATAAAGGCACAAACTCATCAATGGATCTCTGACCGATCACGACACCGGCCGCATGCATAGACGCATGACGAGGCAGCCCTTCCAGTCTCCTGGACATATCAATCAGGTACTTCACCTGCTCGTCTGTGTCATACATACGTTTCAGTTCTAAACTCGCCCGGAGCGCTTTATCAATCGTAATATTCAGTTCTTTCGGCACCAGCTTCGCAATCGTATCTACAAAAGCATAGGGCAGATCCATCACCCGTCCCACATCTCGAATCACGCCGCGCGCTGCCAGCGTACCAAAGGTGACAATCTGAACCACCCGGTCCTTCCCATATTTCTCCACGACATAATCTATCACTTCCTGCCTACGCTCATAACAGAAATCCACGTCAATATCCGGCATAGATATTCTATCTGGATTCAAAAACCGCTCAAACAAGAGCTGATATCGGATTGGATCAATATCTGTTATTCCAAGACAGTACGCTACGATACTCCCGGCGGCCGACCCTCTCCCTGGCCCCACCGCAATCCCATGATCTTTCGCATATTTGATAAAGTCCCACACAATGAGGAAATAATCCACATACCCCATGTTCTTGATTACATTCAGTTCATACTCCAGACGTTCCTGCAGATCCTGTGCAATCTCCCCGTTCGTATCTCCATAATGCTTTGTCAACCCCTCCTGGCACATCTTCGTCAGATACTCCAGAGAAGACATTCCCCCTGGCACATCATATTTGGGCAATTTGGTCACACCAAATTCAATCTCCACCTCACAGCGGTCCGCGATACGCTGCGTATTGACGAGAGCCTGCTGTGCATACGGGAAAAGCTCTGCCATCTCTTCCGGTGATTTCACATAATACTGTCCGCCCTCATAGCGCATACGATTTTCATCACTCAGCTTTTTATTCGTCTGGATACACAAAAGGATATCATGCGGTTTCTCATCTTGCGCATACGTATAGTGAACGTCGTTCGTCGCCACCAGTTCGATTCCCAGCTCCTCAGACATTCGCACCAGGCGCTGATTGACAATTGCCTGCTCCTCAATCCCATGATCCTGCAGCTCCAGGAAAAAATTGCCTTTCCCAAAAATATTCTCATATCGACGCGCCGCCATGCGTGCTTCGTCATAAAGTCCTCTAGCCAGATAACGCTGAACTTCCCCTGCAAGGCAGGCGCTCAGTGCAATAATACCCTCATGGTATTCCTCCAACACTTCACGGTCAACCCTGGGGCGATAATAATAGCCTTCCACAAAACCTTTGGAGACAATCTTCATCAGATTTTCATATCCCATATTATTCTCGGCCAACAGAACCAAATGATAATATCGGTCCTCTCCACCGGTCGTCTCCCGGTCAAATCTGGAATTTGGCGCCACATACACCTCACATCCCAGGATCGGTCGAATCCCCTGTTTTTTCGCTTCTTTATAAAAATCAATCACACCATACATTACACCGTGATCCGTAATGGCGGCGCTGTTCATCCCCAATTCCTTGACCCGGGCAACATATTCCTTTATTTTATTCGAACCATCCAGCAAACTGTACTCTGTATGAACGTGCAAATGCGCAAATTCCATATTTTCCTCCATTCTGTGCGTGTTTCACAGCACAAACAGATCATCTATTTCTTTCTAACAATCGCATTCTCCTGTATATCAATCTTGCCAGCTTTTAGCAATCGTCCTACCGCCCGCTTGAACGCGGCCTTACTCATGCCAAACTCCCGCTGAATTATCTCCGGTTTTGCCTTATCCGTAAATGGAAGCCTTCCTTCATACTTCTCCATAACCCGCAGAATCTTCTCCGCATCCTTTTCCATTTGCTGCGGAATCTTCTCGCGGAGACTCAAATTCAACTTACCGTCCGCTCGTACTTCCGTCACGCGAGCTTCCACTCGACTGCCGACCTGCAACTTCCTGTGCACTTCCTTACGCGGAATCAATGCCGAATACCGTTCGTCCACCGCCACAAATACACCAAACTCATCGCTTCTATCATAAATGATTCCCGTCACTCTGTCATCTTTCCGATAAGGAGCATTCGTCTGAAGCAAGGGATATACCTTCATCGTCGCACAAAGGCGTTCGCTTTTATCAATATACAGAGTAACCAGACAGGAATCTCCCTTTTCCACTTTCGCCGTCTGCTCATGAAACGGAAGTAGCAGATCTTTCTCCAATCCCCAATCCAGAAATGCTCCGATACGCCCCGTGTCTACTACTTGCAGAACAGCCAATTCCCCCAACGTGAGCTTCGGCCGATTCGTCGTCGCTATCATGCGATCCCGGGAATCTTTATATAAAAATACTTCCACCGGGTCCCCTGGTTCCAGCCCATCTGGAACCTGTTTCCCGGGCAGAAGTACCCGTTCTGTGTCACTCCCCAGATACACCCCAAAGTCTACCCGCTTCACCATTGTCAAAACCTGTATTTCACCTAATTTCATCTCATCCTCCCTGAAACCTATCATTTGACTTCTTCTTATTTATTTAGTATGATAGCTAAAGAAATTTTTGGATATATCTACATTTTAAATAAAGAAGGGAATTCACTATGTTTGCCATTGTTTTCAGCCAATTAATGAAAATGCTAGTCATTTTGATTCTAGCATTTATCTGCTATAAACTCAAGATTTTCAATCAGAACAGCAATAAGACCTTGTCCGATTTATTGCTTCTTGTCGTCAACCCCATTCTTGCCCTCACGGTCTATCAGCGCGATTACGAACCTCGTTTGGTTCAGGGCCTTTTGATCTCCTTTGGACTCGCTATTCTCATTCACATCGTCGGAATCATAGTTACCACCTTTCTGCTCCCTTCGCGCAATAATATAAATTTCGGAATCGAACGTTTCGCTTCCATGTATTCGAATTGTGGATTTATGGGAATTCCTCTGGTTTACAGCATACTCGGAGATGAAGGTGTTTTCTATCTCACCGCTTATATGACGATTTTTAACCTGTTCTCATGGACCCATGGTCTTGCCCTGATGACCGGTGAATTTTCTTTACATCAGATCAAAAATGGACTGTTTACTCCGGTTATCTTTGGCACGTGTGCTGGAATTATTTTGTTTTTTGCGCGAATACGCCTTCCCGAAATCATTTTGGATGGACTGGGCTACGTCGCCGACATGAATACCCCGCTTGCAATGATGATTGCCGGACTCTCCATTGCACAAGTAGATTTTCAAAAAATGTTTTTAAAAGTTCATTTGTATTGGGTAAGCTGTATCAAACTATTATGCTTTCCGGCGCTGATCATGCTGATCTTTTCCCTGCTGCCTCTCGACCGCACGGTTGCCTACACATCACTGATCGCCGCCGCATGCCCGACAGCGACCACCGTAAATATGATGGCCATTCGATATAATCAAGATTACAAATACTGCTCAGAAATGTTCGCGTTCACAACTGTTCTGGCCGTCGTCACCATCCCGGTGATTATCCTACTAGCGGAACATCTGATCTGAAAGGATACCCCGCTCATATTTCATCGGTGTGAACCGGATTCCGTCACTGACTTTTTCTTTGCCGGTATCCGTGAATCCAAGCTTATGGTAAAACGGCACCGCATAGGGAGACGCATTCAGTGTGAATTTCTGATTACTGCTGCTGTCCTTTAAATATGTCCACAACTTCCTGCCTACGCCCTGCCGATGATACCGCGCCTTTACAAAAAAACAGCAAATATGTTTCCGATGATCGTTCGTCGCGATTACACCCATCAATTCCTTTTTATTCATAGCGCCAAAAAATTCCAATGTGTCTATCATCGGCTGATTGGAAAGAAACCGATAAAACGAATCCACTCCTTGCTCCGAATAATCCGGAGCTTCAAACTGCAGAAATGTCTCCCAGATCAACTGGAGCGCAGTCTCAATTTCCTCACCGTATATTTTCCTGATCTCCATTGTATACCTCTTCATGTTCTGTCAATCCCCAGCAATTCAGCGGCATGTCCCACCCTGACAAAAAACAAAAAGTCAGGAACAATACATTCCTGACTCCTTAGAAGGCGCCAACCAGATTTGAACTGGTGATGAAGGTGTTGCAGACCTCTGCCTTACCACTTGGCTATGGCGCCATAATAAAATACAAATTTATCCATACAGCTTTTTAATTATACCAAACGTTATGCAGTTCGTCAATATGAAACCACATAAAAAATAAGAATAATAAGAAAAATGACTCCGACGGGAATCGAACCCGTGTTACCGCCGTGAAAGGGCGATGTCTTAACCGCTTGACCACGGAGCCAAAAATAAACCAAAGCGATATTCATAAGGGATGCTATATATAATATCGCGACTGCACATTATCTTAGCATAAGTTTTTAAAATTTGCAAGAACATTTTTGAAACTTATCAAACTTCTAAAACGAATCAAAATTCATTTTCCACTCACATCATTTCATCAAACAAACGCAACTGTTCTAATTGATAGGGTTTTTTATATTGGCTGATTATATCCTGCATCTGATACACAATGCCCCTTTTCTGACATTCCACAGCAAAATATTCCCACAGTTTCTTTGCTCTCGGGCTGCGACATTCGTAATGATTCCCATAACGTTTCCGATATTTTTCCACTAGATCCTGGTCTGGAAACAGTGACTTCAACTTCTTATAGTACCAGTCCCGCTGATTCCCCCGCAGCGTCATCCCAAATGCCGGATAGATAAACCTTGCGCCCGCCGCTTCTGCCCTGCGAATGATCTCACCGATATTTTCCTCATTGTCTTCCAAAAACGGCAGGACTGGCATCAGTAGAATTCCGGTATATAATCCGGCGGCGCTCATTCGTTCTATCATCCGAAACCGTTCACTGGAACGCGCGACCGCTGGTTCAATCTTTGCTGCCAGATCGTCATCCGCCGTTGTCACCGTAACCTTCAATAAGACGGGTGAGTGCTCTGCGATACTCTGATAAATGTCAGTATCCCGCACCATCAATGAACTTTTCGTCGCCACTGCCACGCCAAACTCAAACGCATCACAGAGTTCTAATGCGTGCCGCGTCACCTGCAACTCTTTTTCAAACGGATTATACGGATCGCTCATCGCACCAGTTCCCACCACGCCACGCCGTGTTTTTCGTCTCAGATCATCCCGTATGATCTGCAGCGCATTTTCTTTCACCTTCACTCGATCGAATGCTTCGATTCCATAGCAATCGGACCTGCTGTCGCAATAAATGCATCCATGACAACATCCTTTGTAAATATTCATATTATAATCAATCCCGAACCACTGCGCCGGCGCTTTTGTTTTAGTGACAATTGTTTTTGCGTAAATCGTTTCCATGACCTTCACCTTACACGCGCCCACTCAGGGGCAGACCACTATAATTCTGATAAAAACATAAAATTATATTCAGATTTATTGCTGTTTCCTATTTTAAGTGCCTATAATATAGCATAATCACATGAAGAGTTCAAGAAAAGCTTCCAATATATAATAAGGAGTATCTAAAACTATGAAAAGCACATTTATTTTTCTCTTAACTCATGGGCTCTGGGGACAGGAATTACTCGTAAGCACCAAAATGGTGATCGGTGAATTTCAGGATGTCTTAACTTTCCCTCTGATGCCTGACACAAAATTGGAGACATATACCAACTCTATCCAGGACGCAATGGAGCGTCTTCCTGGTTATGATTTTCTTTTTTTAACTGATATTCCCGGCGGAAGTCCCTACAATGTCAGCGCCGCCTTTCTTGCGAAAAGCGGCGTTGAGGTCGTGTCCGGTCTCAGTATGAACCTGCTGATTTCTGCCATCGAACTGCGAACACAATATCCGTGCGACCAACTATCTGGACAACTGGTCGCACATATGCTGGACGCAGAAGCATTTATTTATAATATGAAACAATTTCTTGAGGATTAGATCATCGTCCCACCCGAACAATCCAAAAAGATCCCAATCATCTGCCGTGAACGTTCCGAACACAGAAATGCCGCCGCATTCCCCATATCATAAGGTGTTGCGAACTCTCCATGAGGCAGGAGCTTACGCTTCTCCTCGGTCAGAGGTTCCCCATCTTTGTATAGATGCTCCGTCTGCACATATCCCGGCACAATGCCGTTCACACGGATATGATGCCGAATCAACTCTTTCGCCATCATTGTGGTCAATGCCGCCAGACCGCCCTTTGCCATCACATAAGGACTGTTATAGATTCTGCTGGGATGAAATGAGCCCTTTGCCAACACGTTCACAATTGCCGCTTCCCGCTTCTCTTCAATCGCCCGCTTCGTAAATTCGCGCGCCACAAAGAACGCGCTGTTCAACGTTCCTTCCTGACTCTCCCGCCAGGTTTTTGTCGTAATCTCCTGAAACGCCACCGGCTGAACCTTCGTATTGCCAGCGTTGTTCACCAGATAATCCAACTGAACACCTCTTTCATCCAGCTCCTGGAACATCCGAACCACTTCTTCTTCCACACTGACATCCGCCTTGACGATCTGGACTTTGACACCAGTAGAAGCCTCCAACGCCTCTGCGTTGGCTCGCGCACTCTTCTCATCGGACCTGTAGTTCATCACTACATTACATCCCTCTTCTGCAAATACCGTACAGCATCCCATTCCAATTCCTTTGGAACCACCTGTCACAAGCACTGTCTTGCCTTTCATATTCAGATCCATATGTGTCCTCCTTTACTGCCTGTTTTTACACAAAGCACTTTTTTATATCGTAGCACATTTTTTTTACTTTGTCTCTAAATACAGGGAATAATAAGCAATGAATCGAATTCTACACCATGGTCCCACCCGTACAGTCCAGAATGACGCCGTTCATCTGCCGCGCACGGTCTGAACAGAGGAAAGTTGCCGCATTTCCCATATCGTACGGTGTTGCAAACTCACCAAGAGGAAGGAGTTTGCGTTTTTCCTCCGTTCTCGCGTCTCCGTCTATGTAATTATGTTCCGTCTTTACATACCCCGGAATCAGTGCATTTACACGAATCCGATACTGAATCAGTTCTTTTACCATCGCTCTTGTCAGCGCTGCCAGACCACCCTTCGCCGCCACATAAGGGCTGTTATAAATACTGCTGGACAAAAAAGCAGATTTTGACACAATATTCACGATCGCTGCCGCTCGTTTCTCCTCCACCGCCCGTTTCACAAATGCGCGGGAAACAAAAAATGCGCTGTTCAAAGTTCCCTCTTGGTCCCGCCGCCAATCTTTCGTAGTCATCTCTTGAAAAGGCGTTGGCCGCACTTTCGTATTCGCTGCATTGTTCACAAGAAAATCCAGTTTTATTCCCTTCTCATCCAATCGCCGGTACAGAGATTCAACCTCTTGTTCGATACTGACATCCGCTTTCATAACCCAGACTTTTACGCTGGCGACATTTTCCAGCTCTTTTGCGTTTCTCTGCGCGCTCTCTTCATCCGACCGATAATTCATCACCACATGACAGCCCTCTTCCGCAAACACCCTACAACATCCCAAACCAATCCCTTTACTTCCGCCCGTAACCAAAACTGTTTTTCCTCTCAAATTCAATTCCATCTGTATTCTCCTTCCAAATCACCTGTAACTAATCCAATAAATCTTTTAGCCAGCGTTTTTCGCTATCCGGAACCATCTGCACATAAACTTCGCTCCCTTTCCTCAGGTAATTCCTGATCATATCCTGCTCTCCTTTATCCATATATATTTGATCACAGATTTTGTCTCTTCCCGTAGAATAAGGCATCCGGGCAATATTGATCTCTTCGAACCGAATCCCTTCTTCTTCCAGATATCTCAGCACAGGAAGATCTCTCACTAGCATCAGCGCCTCCGCCTTCATCTCCTGCCCCCGCAATTCTTCCCCCGCCTCGCTGCAGGAATAGACTTCCATCGCACACTCTTTTGGAACGGATCTTCGCATCACACTTTGAATGATAGGATTTTCCTGCAACATATCATCGACAATTACAATACGATTCAAATTTCTTTCCTTTAACCACTTCATCAAAACCTGTCCATGTATCAGCCTTTCATCAATCCTGACATATTTCAGAGTTCTCATTCTACCTCCCCTTTTAAAAGCTCAACAATATAAGCTTTCTCCGTATCTGGTATTTCAATCTGGAACAACGCTTCCAGAGATTCCAACACTTCGTCGACAATCTGAAATTCTTTCTGACATTTCACTTTAATTTTATCAATCTCTTTATATGGAAGCATTTCTCTGCGCAACAGCCGTTCAATCATACATGCCACATGTATTGTATAACGGACTATTTTTTCTTCCTGTTCCGTGATATCCATTTTCTCAGTACATTCTTTAAATCCTTGGAGAACCATGGATACCATCTTCTCCGCATCCAGGAATTCCAACAATTCTTTCATCGCTTCCGCCAGCACATGCTCGTCGATAGCTCTTCGCTTTTTCTCCCTGTCTGTATTTCCCACTCTACTGCCGTCAATAAGTTTCTCAATCCTCTCAATTCCTGCTCCGGCTACAATTTCATCCACAGAGATATACGGAATCATGTCTAGCTGTAAATCAGCGGTTCCGATCACCGCCAACACTTCTTTTTCCGGATATCCTGCCAGATAACTTCCTTCCTCGCTCATTCCATCTGCTCCGACACA
This sequence comes from Hespellia sp., assembly GCA_022790755.1. Taxonomy (GTDB): domain Bacteria; phylum Bacillota; class Clostridia; order Lachnospirales; family Lachnospiraceae; genus Mediterraneibacter_A. The sequence continues at coordinate 28,783 of JAAVXR010000095.1, forward strand.
ACAGATTCCGATCGTATCGCCTTCCTCCAGACCTGTAATAGCTCTCACCATCTCTGCGATTCTGTATGCCGCTCCCATACCGGACATACAGGTGACAAGAATAACCGCCCGAATTCTCTGCTGTTCCCGATCCGTTTTCAGCTTCGTTTTCTGTTCTTCCAACATATGAATCATCATACATTCGAGATATTCTATGACTTCCGGCAGTTCCACATCATTACTCATACATTTGCGGACCGCTTCTAAGACTGTCAGTGTCGATACCATTCCAAGCGACTGCACCTGAATCCCCGTCTCCTCCGCTATCCTCTCCGCAAACATATTCAGCGATCCCATATCCACCAACAGAAGCACGCCCCTGCCTTCATTCATTTCCGTGACAAGTTGAACCGTTTTTCGATATACATCTTCCACTTTAGCGCTCAAAGGCATATTGATTCCTCTGCAATGTGTTGTGTCGAGCAATTGATTTACCGCATCGGCAATACTGGTCGCAGTATGATCTCCATGTGCCAACACGATGGTGCCGATCTTTTTTCGTTCCTGATCCACCTCATCCGCACACAAAAACATTGTCGTGTAGCCGATCTCTCCCCGGGTTATCTTGATGCCCAATTCCTCTTCCAGAATCGTCAATATCAATTTTGCAACTTTTGCCTCCCTCGGATGTTCTGTGATGATCCCCTCCAAATTTTCCTTTCGGATATCCGTCTTTTTATCTAGCCCTTCCAATAAGGCATTCACATGCAGAGCGAACCCCATTTTTATATTATCCGAAAGTCTACGCTTCAGACGCATCTCTGCAAATTCAATCGCCTCTTCCACCGCATAATACACTTTTCCGGTAATGACTTTATTTAATGCATCTCCACTAAAAGCATTTCTTTCCCCATTCTCCTTTTCCAGCAACGAAGAAATATACGTGTCAATCCCTCGTTCCATATCCACTTCTTTCTGATCTGAATAAAACTTATGGAAAATCAAATATTTTTTGCTGATGACATTTGACTTAAAATCTCCCTCATCATGTACCACAGGAAATGCATACCACTCCTCTCCATGTATTAAAAATTGTACCAGAGCATTTCGAGAATCCGACGCTTTATAAAATCCTTGCTCTATATAAAATGGAAGCAGCTTTTGATCCAATTCCATAATCTGCTTCCCCCCGACTTTATACTCCCAAAACGCACGGGCGCACAAAAGCTGTACGTCTGATTTCATCTGCCCAATGTTTCCTGTACATTCATACAGCAGAAAACTCAAAACGGTTTCTTTTGATATTTTGATGGAAACGGAAATCTTTTTTTGTTCCTCTGCTAAAAACATCTCCAAAAGCTCCAGCCGTTCCAGAAGCGGTCTCTTGTTCAAAGGCGGAAGCTGTATTGCCAGTGGCATTCTCCTCATAAAGGTTTTCAGCAAGACATCCTCCAGCTTTTCCGTCGTTGCGCCAATAATCAACACTTGCGCCGTTCGGCTCCGTTCCGTTTCTCCCAACCTGCGATATTTTCCGTAATCCATGAGACTAAACAGCATCTCCTGCCCTTCCGGCGGCAATCTGTGAATTTCATCCAAAAATAAAATGCCTCCGTCCGCCCGTTCGATCAAACCAGACTTATCACGGTCTGCTCCTGTGAAAGCCCCCTTCTTATGACCGAAGATCTGTGATACGATTAATTGTGAATTTTCCGCATATTCCGCACAATTGAAGATGACAAATTCCGCATCTGGTTTCAGCATATTCATGTGTTTCGCATACTCATACATTTTTTGCGCAAACATCGTCTTTCCGGTCCCTGTCGGTCCGTTCAGTAATGTGTGCAGTCCATTTGGCGGATACAACATCGCAGCTTTCACCTGTTTAATCTGCATTTTCAGCGAACCTTCCCGCCCAATAATACGCTCAAACGCCTGACTGGTTTCTGTATGTTCCTCCAGAATACTTTCCTGATTCTTCCTGTCAAAAAGATATTGCTCGCAAAATTCTTTTTCACTAAACCGAACAGGCCGCCCTTCATATTTTACTAATTTGCCGGCGGCAGCAAGTAAATTCATCTCTTTACTTACGTTTCCACGATCCATCTTCAGAAGCTCTGACATCTCCTGCGCCGTTACGCCTGGTTCTTTTCCTTCTTCTACCGCTATTTGAGATAATTCTTTCACCTTTTCATAAATCAAGTCCTGTCTCTTTGCCATAAATGTGTTCCTCTCCATCATTTGTGAATTCACAATTATATTATTCCCTACTTCCTGCCTGATTTATTATCTCCTTAAACCTGTATATATGCCGCCTTTTCGTCCGTAAATTTTTACAGCATCCTGTATGCGTTCATAAAAGATTTTTCCGAAAACAGAAGAGAGGAGGGGAGCTCTTACACTCCCCTTCTTCCATCTTTTATATATAACTTTAAAATCCCAGCATCATCCCACCGGTATTATCCACAGGGGCGCCAACCGAAAGCGTATTCTGTTCGCTGGCAAGAAATGCAACCATTTTTCCAAACTCATACGGCTCTCCCAATCTCTTGATCGGTGACCTTTGCGCTCTTGCCTCCATCTCTTCTTTTGACCAGGTCGCCATCATTTTATTAATTACAGACCCCGGCATAATCCCATTGACGATGATTCCCTTCTCGCTCAAGTCCACCGCCAACTGCTTCGTCAATCCCATCTCCGCCGCCTTATTCGTAACATAGCAGGCGCGGCCTTTCGTCGTAGTAGTCAGCGACGCCTTGCTGAGCAGATTCACAATGTATCCTTTTTTCTCTTTCGCAATCAGACGCTTCGCAAACTCCTGGCACATCATAAACATTCCGGTTACATTATTATCCAGCGCGTCTTTCCACTCTTCCAATGAAATATCACAGATCATCGTCGTTTTTCCACCGCCCGCATTGTTAATCAACACATCCAGACGCCCAAATTTCTCCTCCGCAAAATCAAAAATGCGAATCACATCCTCCGGTTTGCTGACATCCGCCTGAATCCCATATGCATCCACGTGATACTTTTCGCGTATCCCCGCGATGAAAGATTCGCTCCCTTCCACGTCCGAACGATAATCTATAATCAGATTTGCGCCCTCTTCCGCAAACACCTCCGTAATACCGCTGCCAATTCCTTTTGTTCCTCCCGTCACAATCACTGTCTTCCCATAAAATCCTAAGTCCATACCTACTCCTTTCTTTTTTCCGCCTAAAGTTTTTTTATATGAAACTTCCTCGCCAACAACCTTTCCGCCTGATTATATTTTCTGCGATTGACATATACATAAGATGGTCTTGACAGGTACGGCATCCTCGACTGAAATACAAACACCATCTGATTATCTTTTAAGACCGCATACTCACGCTCATGCACAGAAAATGATTTTAAATCACCGTATATCTTTGTTCCGCATAACGTCATTACTCCATTTTCATAGATCCCGCATGCATCCGAAAAACAGGAAATTGTAATCACCGGGAAAAAAATTTTACTTGCAAGCGCTGCCAGGATTATCGTAAATGTCAGTCCACCGTATGAGAACACATGCCCGTTTCGATAAGTATAATAAAGCGCCACAATGATACAAAGGCTCGCCCTGAAAAAATGTGTCAGCAGATCCATCTTCTCCACAGAAGATTTTATCTCCATCTCGCACTTTCCCAGTTTCCGATAACTCAGACGCTCTATCCCGGTCTGAAATGCCAATAGTACCACAAAAGTCACTCCAAATAAAATCATATACATTTCCCGGCCTCCTTTCTTTCAATCCTGTTTGTCCAGAAAGCTGTTTACATCTATAAATACAGTCTGTCCCTTTTCCACCAGATAACGGCCCAGATCAGCAATATCTTCTGAATCTTTCACCGAAAGCAGTTCCAATAGAATCGGCAGACTCAATCCTGTAAAGTGATGCACTTTATGTTGATTCATAAGCCGTACCATGGTGTTAAAAGGTGTTCCGAAGAAGATATCCGTGAACACGAACACTTCTTCATTCTGCTCCAGGTATTCTGCAATTTTCTTCGATATATTCTGTTCAAATTCTTCTAAACTCGCTTCCGGATACAATCCAAAGACGCAGACATCTTCCTGAGGACCAATAATCATCTGCGCCGCATCCAGAAACGCTTTTGCCAAATCCCCATGAGATACAAGTATTATTTTCACGTATACGCCCCTTTCTTCTGTGATTCATTTTGAAAACAGCCGCATCGGTTTGAATGTCACATCCTCCTTACACGGCTGTTTTCTTATTTACAAACTTACAACCACTTTTACACAACTGTTAATCCCACTTACCTTTATACGATCCCAATCAAAGATCCTAACAGACCAAAGATCACGACGCCAATCAAAATCTTTGTAAAGGATTTTCCCTTATTCAGCAAGATATAGCAGATTCCCAGATAAAGAAGGGTAAAGAAGTTCGGAATCAATCCGTTCACGATAGATGCAATATCCGTCACTCCCATGTTCGTCTCCCAAGAGATGGTGATATTCAGCGCCACATAACTTGCAGACAACGCCCCCATCATCATGATACCGAGAACACCGGCTCCATAGAGCACTTTATTGACAATCGGACTGTTGATAAACTTGGAAATTCCTTTTCGCCCCTGTTCATACCCGATCACATCCATCACCAAAGCGACGATTGTCATCCAGCCAAACCATAATACATATGGAAACGCACCGAGTACATTACCGGCCAGCGCCAACGGATAGCAGATGGATTTGCACAACGGCATCACAATCAAACCCTCAAAGCTGTCGCCGATACCGGCCAGCGGCCCCATAAGACCCGTCTTGAACGCACGGATTGCCTCGCCCTTTTCTCCATTTGCATCGCCCGTCTTCGCAATATCTTCTTCCATCGCGATCGAACCGGTTACCAGCGCAGCTCCCCAGGAAGGATTCGTGATAAATGGTTCCAGATGACGTTTGATTGCCGTCTGATACCCTTCCCTGTTCTCCTTATAAACTCTCTTCAACGGCTGCAGCATCATATACCCGATACCGGTGCCATAGAAATACTCCAGACACTGAGAAATTCGGAAGAAACAACAGAACTTAAATCCCCACCATACGAGGGAACCTCTGCTCTTAAATGCCGAATCCGCTCCATAAATACTCTGAGACGTAACATCTTCCGGCTCTTCCTCTTCGTAATAATCGTCTTCCTCAAATCGGTCCGCGGTAAACTGTACATGCAGAAACGCCAGACAAATACCCGCCAACGCGACGAAAACGATACTGACATGTCCCAATGAGATTGCATAAAATCCAACCAGGAAGTACGGTAACAGCTCTTTCTTCCCCATAAACTGGATACAAAGAATCAATCCCAAACCAGGGAGCATTCCGCCGATAACGGACAGTCCGTTGTTCAGCCACGCCGGAAGCTGGGACACCACATCACCGGCGGCGCCGCCGAATAACCACAGCAGCGCGGTCAGGGGAACAATACGGAACAACATAGAGATCACAGATGGTCCCAGAATTGCGTCGATCCACATCTTGTTATATTGTTCCTTTTCCACGTGCGCCATTGCACGCCGATTCCACATACCATTGACCAGACGGCGCCCATTGTCCACAAATGTTCCGAGTACCGCGAACGGTATGGAAAAGGCCACCGCGGTCGTCGCGTCCAGATTGAATTTGATCGCAATCGGCACCGCCACACAAGCCGCAAGCACACCGTCCGAGGGAAGATTGCCGCCCACCGCGACATTGGAAATATACATCATGCCGATAGACGCTCCCACAATCAATCCTAACTTGTAATCCCCATAAAATAACCCAATCAAAAATCCAATCGTCGCCGGATCCTGCCATCCTGCTCCGATAAATGGAATACTGAATTCCATGTAAGCGATATAATATAGTATTCCTACGATCAATGCTTCAAAAAATGTAAAAGACATACGTCCTCCTTTCTCAGGCCCCTCTCTTTGCCCTTAGAAATCACTTCATCTGACTCTTCAGCGGCTTCCCTTCCATGAAGTTTGCAACATCCGCCGTAATAATCTCCGCAGATACCACGAACATGTTTCCAGCCATACCAGCCATATGCGGCGTCAAAATCACGTTGTCCAATGTCCGCAATACATGATCGTCCGGAAGCGGTTCCGTCTTCAGCACATCCAGCGCCGCGCCTCTGATCTTTTTCGCTTTGAGAGCCTCGATGAGCGCCTCCTCATCCACCAGTCCGCCTCTCGCTGTGTTGATAAAAAATGCCGTCTCCTTCATCAACGAAATCTCATGCGCACCAATCATATTCTTGGTCTCCGGAAGCAGTCTTGCATGAACGGAAATGGTATCCGCATTCGACATCACCTCGTCCAGCGACATCATCTCAACGCCAAGGTCCGCAACGTCTTTCTGCTTCACAAACGGATCGTATGCGATAAAACGGAATCCAAAGTTTTTCAGACGATGCAGCACCTTTCTTCCGATAATTCCAAATCCAACCAGACCGATCGTCAAGTCCTTGTATAGCTCCGGATGGAAAGGAGGAAGCAGTTCTTCTTCCCGTCCCGGTTTCCAGAACTTATTTACATATGTAATCCCTCTGTTGATATCCAGAATCAACGCCACCGCGAAATCTGCAACCGGTTCGGACACTCTGCCCGGCGCATTGCACACAGGAACTCCTTTTTCCCTGCAAGCGTCCATATCAATATTTTCAATTCCGCTTCTCATCACTGCCACCAGTTCCAACTTCTCTGCGGCATCCAACAGTTGCTTTCCTACCGCCGAGAATGAGACGATAATCACACTGGCATCCTTCACTGCCTCCAAAAATTCCGGAGAATGCTTCACCCATCCGGGGCCTTCCACCTCGATCTTCAACGCCGCGTCACGCCAGCCGTTCCCCTCACAGCTCAATCCATCGTCGTACACGACCTGCAAATCATATCCGTGCTGATCCGCCGTTTTCTTAAACACCTCATAGACCGGACCCTCGCTGAACCGTTTATAATTTTCCATGTGCTCGGCGACCACTAACATTTTCTTCGCCATTTTTATCTCCTCCTTTGTACTATTTCTCATATTGCAGATAGTTGTGAAACCAATAAATTTGCCGAATATTCTGACCATATGTTCTGTGAAAAGCCCTTTTGCGCCATGAAATCAAGACCATAGAAGACAGGAGGGCCGCTCCCCGACTGTCTTCTGTCCTATTGGGCTTGATGTAATACCCGGCGCAGTAGGATTTGAGCGGAATATATGGTCAGAATATTCTCACAGTTTAGCGTTTCACAATTATCTCACTTCTTATTTCGCCATCGCTTTCTTGATCGCTTCATAATCGTTTTTCGCATCCGTAATGGTCTGATGATTGTAGACGTCCACTCCCGCATCATGAAGCTCCGTCAGCATATGCATTTCCTCATCGTTCAGACAGATCGTTGCAACCGCATGTCTCCTGCCTTCTTCCATCGGCACCTGTGCAACATTCAGATGATCAAATTTGAATCCCAACTGGTACGCTTTGTACGCATTTGCCACATTCCGGAAGATTACAATAATATTGCCAGGTCCAAACTTGTTCGTCTCATACTCCTGTATCGCTTTTTCAATTGGATATGCCACCACCTTGGTCCCTTTGAGTCCCGTCTGCATAATCTTTAACGAAAGCCGGTCTTTCGCTACATCCGCGTCAAAAATCACAATCTTTTTTGCGTTCAGCGCTCTCACCCACGTAAATGCCACCTGTCCATGTGCAAGTCTGTAATCCACTCTGCATAATGCGATCTTTCCCATGACAGTTCCTCCTTATTTTTACCCAAATAAATTACTGTCTATTGCTTTGATTCCCTTCGCTTCCGCTGCCCACGCTTTACCTTCCGAACCGTATACTTTCATCTTCTCGATTAATTTTGCTTTCGCCGCGTCTCGGCATACATCATATACGGAATATGCATTGTTGCCGGTCAGGTCCGCCTTCTGTACCGCCTCGCTCGCCGCCTGGCACAAGTCTCCGCAAATGTTGATCTTATTAATTCCCATGGAGCAGGCTTTCGCAAGCGATTCATTATCCGTGCCGGAAGATCCGTGCAGTACCAGTGGGAAATGGTTCGTCGCTTTCTTGATTTCCGCCAGCCGGTCAAAATCCAGATACGGTACAAAGCCCTTTGGATAAATACCATGCGCTGTTCCAATGGAAACCACCAGACAATCTACGCCCGTCATTTCAATAAACTTTACGGCATCTTCTGCGCTCGTCAAAGCTGCATCGCGATCCACATCGTACTGTTCCGCCTGTCCGACATGTCCCAATTCCGCTTCCACCGACAAACCAATCGAGTGTGCAATATCCACTACTTCCTTCACCTGTTTCGCGTTTTCTTCAAAAGATAACGTGGAGCGGTCCACCATCACCGATGTAAAGCCCGCCTGAATCGCCCGATAAATTTCTGAAATATCTCCGCCGTGATCCAGATTGATTGCAATCGGAACCGTTGCGTCTTTTGCCAGATTTCTTACCAGATGCCCGAGGAAAAACATATCTTTGCAACCTTTCGCTCCAATGTCAATAATCAATGGTGCGCGAAGCTCTTCCGCCGCTTCGATAAATGCTCTTGCATCCAGCTCACTAAAAATATTCGGAGCGGCCACCCCATAATTTCCCTCACTTGCATGTTCCACGATCTCTTTCATAGTCACTAACATTCTTGGTACCTCCTTTTGATTTACTCACTTGTTCTGATATTTTTATATGACGCAAAAACCATGCCAATTTAGTGCGTCAAATTACCGTTGTTTCTGAACCGGCAGGCGCATGCAGGTTTTCTATGTAAGTCCGCTGCCGAATAGGCAGCATAAGTTCAGGGATGCCAAATGCGCCTTCACAACTTTCATGCATGATGAAGCACTCCATTTTGTGGGCGCATGCAGGTTTTCTATGAATTACGTAAGGTGTTGGTTAGCTATGGATATGAAATGAGTGTTCCAAAAAGCGGAAATAATCATTACACGTTTAGAAAAGCAGGGTGTAACCCAATTACTATGTAAAAGCATGAGCCAATCAAGAAGATTTGTAATCAATTTCACAAAAATTCACAATCTACCACATCGCCAGCTTTACTTTTTGCTCTGAATGGGTATAATAAAAGTGAATCTCAATTTTTCTTTAGATTTCAAGAATAGAAAGGGTGGCTTTTATGAATTTAGCAAAAATCTCTGCGAATGGGCAGATTA
>JAAVXR010000011.1 GCA_022790755.1 Hespellia sp.
ACTTTAGACGGCATCCGGAATTTCTGGAAGATTACCTGCCATGGAATGCTGCCATACAAAAGAATTGCCGATAGCAGCCAGGCTCCAAGTATATCAGAGGACTGGCTGTTTTTCTATACACTTTTATATTTGACGCTTACCTTTATAATTCAAAACATTCGCCACAAATAACTTTTGCTCTGAGTGCCTCATATTTCATATAGAATATCTTCCAACGAAACAATCGGACAAACCGACTCTTTACCCAGACATTCCGCAATCTCCTCAAAAAACGTGATCGGGGTAACAACAATAACATCCACAGGCTCCAATATATTTCCTGGTGGAACAACCTCAAATCCCTGATCACTAATATCTACATTTTGATCAATGCCGTAGCCGATTTCGACTGCACTGCCTGCCAACTCATTCGCTAGTGTCTTCCCAACATAGCTCATTCCGTATATAGCAATCTTTCGATATCCATTCCGTTCAAAATAGGAGGCAAGATGCTTTCCTTCTTGCTTTACTTTTACCCACTGATTCATCATCAAAAACAGAGACAGATACTTGTCCGAAATCTTTTGACTCTGATCAACCTTCTCCTCCATCATTTTTCTGGTTCCAAAAATTCCTGCCGCCACTCCTATCAGCAATGAAAAAAAATTTATGATACTCTTTTTCATATATACCTCTTTCTCATTCTCTTTTTATTTTTCAGAAAAGCCTTAAAACTTTCCCATACTACATATTTATAGGAAGCTATTTGATATTTTCTTTTGATAGAATCTCTGTTTTCATATAAATACTTCGATGATTGTTTTCCTTTATGTAAAATAGACGTTTCATCTGTCTGTACCTGAGTCAGACCTGCATTTTGACAGAAAATGTAGAGTAATATTTCTTCCGAATACAAAAAGGTTCTAAAATACAACAGGTTATAATGTTTAAAAAAGGAGGGAGTCAACATCAGACAAGAGCCATGCAAAATTTCTGTTCTCTTTGCATTTCTCAATAATTGAACAAATTTTTTTGAAAAACCTGAAAACCCATAAGCGTCGCAAATAAGTTGTAAGTACTGAAACAATGTGTCCGGAAACTCTGTATATTCATAATATTTTTCCTGAATCAGTCCTCTTTTTTGAATGATCTTACCACTTATCACCGCGACATTTTCTTGGTACTTTGAGACCAACACGGAAATATAATCCTTATGAATAAACTCCGTATCACTATTCAGTAATAATACGAAATCTGCCGACAATCTTTTCTTTGCATAATGAATCCCTATGTTATTCCCTTTTGCAAAACCATAATTTCGGTTGCCTCTTAATACATGGACTAATTTATTCGTTCGATATCTTGTCCTTAACCTATCATATGATTCATTGGAGGAACCATTATCAACGATGATAATTTCGAAGTCTACGCTTTCCTGCAGTAACGCGCTGTCTACACATTGGAAAGTTTCCTTATAATTTATATAATTTAATATTACAATCACAACTTTTTCCATATTAATCGTTTTTCAGACACCTCTCCGTTTTCTTTCAACTGACATTCCCACTTTGAAATATATCTTGCAAGTTCGCTTGAAATCTATCCATTGAAAAGTTCTGTTCATACGTCTCTCTCGCTGCTTTTCTAATGACATCCAATTTTCCCCGATTTTGATAACACCATAACATGATCGCACTCAGCTCTTTATCATTTTCACTCTGAAATATAAACCCATTCTTACCATGTTCAATATACTCTGCAATGCCCGTTTGATCGGAAACGATACAAATCTTTCCCATCATCATCGCTTCTATTGCAACCATTGAGACAGTTTCCGCTCGGGATGCTACTACTAAAACATCCAACATTTGATATATTTTTTCTATTTCCTGATTCGTCTTCTCCCCTAAAATAAAGCAATTGCTAATGGCATTCGAACGCTCTGTAATCGCATTTCCATAATCACTTACAAAGTTTCTCCCTACCAAGACAAAGCTCACTTTGTCATTTATAACTGACGGATTTCGTTCTATTGCGGATAAAAATATATCTTGTCCTTTTCCTTTCATGAATCCGCCTATCAATCCATATACAAATGTCTCTCCCCTAAATGGATTTTCTACTCTTTTATCCATTACTCCTAATGGCAAGATGAAAACTTCTTTTTTTTCCCCAAACCATTGAAAAAAATGATTCCTCGCACGTTTGCTTGGTGCATAAAATACTATTCTCTTGTTCTGTATTCCAACATCAATTTCTTCTTTCCAGAATTTTATGCGTTCATATTCATCGAGACTTTCATGAATCCATACCATTACTTTATGTATCTCAGCTATTTTTATTGCCAGACGAATCATTGGAATTGCATTCACTAAAATAACATCATATCGTTTCATCCAGGCGATATCTTCCAAGTACAAACTACCTAATTCTTCGCAAAGTAAGATATTAATGCCGTACCTTGCAGCTTCCTCGATGTATTTTTCGTCACCCCAACTTGCCGCAATATCCACAAAATATCCTAACTTCTTTGCCGCTATAGCCGTTGTAAAAGCAACAATTGGCACTCCTGAAAAAAACAGTGGTACAGAAACAATCAACAATCTTTTTCTATCTTTTGCATCATCTCGATAATCCACACCATATCTTTTTACTTCTTTTGGAAACAAGGCAAAAAAATCTAAATAATGAATTATTTTCCCTTGACTATATCCCATTTGTACTAGCTGCTCTCTCATCGCAATCGCTGCATCGCTCATTAGTACAATATAATCAGTATTCAACTGTTGCGCCGATTGTGGACTATAGACCATTATCCCATCCACTCTTTTTCCATGAAGCTCCTGATTGTTATCAATCATTCCCAAAATCTCGACTGTCCTTGGAATCTTATGTTTCCTTTTATGATATATTTTGCCGCAGCCAAATATCACGATCTTCATTTATACTCACCATTTCCAATCCAAGACATCAAAGTTTTGTTCAACTATATAAAATACTAACTATTGAGATTAGATCGTTTAACTTTATTCCTTGATTTAGCAAATCATCCATAATCTCATTTTCATGAAGAACACTCAAGATAATAATTTTATTAATCTCGTTTGTATGATATAAATTCACCAATTCTTCTACACCAATCACTTCCCATCCTTTATATCCATCCCGAAAGTCTACCGCCCTTTTATCACAAATTCTTCCTTGTCCATAAACTTGTTTATGCTTCAAATCATCACAAACAATTTCTGTAAAATCTGTGATCGCATACAAGACAAACTTATTAATATTTTGTACAGATAAAAAATCTATTATGGACCAGCCGTTAACAGACTTTCTCAGATATTGCAATAATAATTGTTCATGAAATAGACATTTTTGCTCGTAAGATATAATACCCGTTGATAATTCGCACTTGATTATACTTGGAAAAATTCCTGTATGCTCTCTCACTATGAAAACATCCTCTCGTTAAGCTGGAATCATACTTTTAAAACATTTTGCAGATATGCCAGAGAATACTCCCGCACATTTTTTATAGCAGAATCAACAGACTCATAATCTATCGTTTTGTTCAAATCGTCTGGTTTAACATAACCCCTTACGATGCGATTCTTTATCCCAAGAATTTCTGCCAAATCCTCTTGTCTGCTTCTCCTTCTTGAAAAAATATAAGAATATAGGGGCCTCCTGAAAATCATAGAAAAAATCCCTACATGATATGAGTTCGTTACGACAAAATCCGCATGCTTTATATACCACAAGAACTCCTCAATTCCTTTATCAAAAATATATCCGCCATCTGAACATAGCATTTTTCTGGCAACAATATTCTTTGATGGATAATTATGAAGTATTGTCAACCCATATTTTCTTGCTATACTGTTGACAAGTTCCGTACCCTGCAGCCAATTTTCTCCATACCATATATAAAGCACATATTTCTTTATATTCTCCGGCAACTTTTCCTTTTGCCCATATTCCTCTATCAATAAATCATAATCTTCTCTTGAAAGTAGCAACGTTGGGTCGATAGTATGTACACAGTTTTTATTGCAAATACTGTTCATCACATCTATATAACTTTGTTCTCTGATTCCAATATATGAAAATTTAGAAAGGTATTTATGAAATAATTTTTTATTCATTTTATTGAAATCCATTCCAATACTTGCAGCATAAGAAAACCTAACTGCATCATCAGCAAGATCTTCTAAGAAATATGTATAATTTTTTGCCTCTGGAAGATCCGTATTCCATACTTGATCGCTCCCCACACAATAATAATCATAATTTGTTTCCTTGATCGTATGGATCATCGGAGAATATATTCCGCATTTCTCTGAGAGAAAAGATTCAAATTTTTTTCTTTTTTTGAGAAACCTTTTCATCAAATCCTCTTCCACATACCCTCTATAATGATATCCTTCCGGAACAAAATTAATTATCTCTGCCTCATATCCAGAAAATCTATTTAATACTTTACGAAGTGCATAGGCCTGAAGAACGGCTCCGTAATTATCGGCATAATGAAACGTCAATATCCCTATCTTCTTCATACTACTCCTTATCAACGCCTTGTAACGAATCCTTCCATTTTATATATTTCGAATAACTCATCCAGTTATCCAACATATCATAATCATATATTCCCATCCCCTGCAGTTGGCGAGCTATATCAAAACCAATCAAGGCATTCTCAAGACCAATTACAACGAATACATCTTCTTTTTGTTTCAGCTCATCCGGTGAAATACAACGTATGCCTGGTAAAATCTCTTTTCCCCATCTTTCCGGGTTGTTATCACATACATATCGTATCTTACATATCTGTTCTATCTGAGATAACTTTTGCTTAAAGTAATATCCACATCCCCACAATACGACTTCTTTCTCCGGCAGCGCCTGAATCCATTTTGGTACATCTATTTTTCCTTCTTCCTCTTTCGTCTCTACTTCTTTTTCATTTAATAACCGATATGCTTCACTCTCCGTATCGCTATCTGTAAAGACTTCCATTACAATAGATGTCTCTCCGATCTCTGGGCTCACGAATTTTGATAATACCTGTAAATATTCCTCCTTTGTGCTTGCAGAAAAATACAAAAACCCAAGATCCTCTGCATAATCCTTTAGCAATTTCTCCGATTGATTTCCATAATGCCCTTTTGCCGCAATAAACAAATCTGTTTCTTGTCCAAAAATACGGGCCGAATGATTATAATTTTTAAACTCCGTTCCACATCCATTATTGACGACTAATAAGCGAAGGTTGCTTCCTATATGACGATTCCCCAATGCATTCATATCGTAAAAAAATGCTAAATCGCCCAAAACTCCATAATATAGTCTTTGTGGATTGACTAAGGAGGCGCCGATTAATGTGGACAAGCACCCATCTATGCCAAACCCGCCGGTATTAGAATAGACACTGACACTCTCAGGAATCGGATAAAAATTCCACAGCCTTAATGAATTCAAAATTCCCAAATGCAACACCGAATTCTTTGGCAATCTATGCGCAGTTTGTGAAGCAATCCATGCATTTGAAAATGGTAGTTCCAGGTTCTCAATCTTCTTTTCTTTCTTCACATTAAACCAGTGATCCGAAGTCATCCTTCCTGTGTTTTTCTGCAATTTTTCCTGAGAATTCTCCAGATAAATATTCCAAAATATTTCTTCATCCATCTCAAACACATACGATAGCTTTCTAAACGGATCACAAAACTCTCCATTAGGGCTAACACGCCAAACTTCTTTAGGATTGATGGATATATATGCACCCGAAACGTTTCCGATATGGATCAGTAAATCAATCTCTTTTAGAGATTTTTCCCACTCCTTCTTTTCCTGAAAAAAGGGCGTATATCGGTATTTCCCGTTATAATTTGACGTATGATCACAAATCATTACCGCACCATATGTCTCACAGAAGGCATCAAATTTCTTGGTCAAACATTCCTCCCATTTATTATGTGCACCACAAAACACAGCAATCTTTCCACCAGAAATCTCAGGATACTTTTCTCCTACTTGAATTCTTCGGATAATCGGCGCATATGGTAGCTGCTTTACGGAAAAATGATAGCGATATACTGTCACCAAATTGACGTGTACTGGACCTGTCCCTCCGTGCCATAATTCATTTAAAACTTTATTTGCATTTATAATACATGTCCATTCATCTTCATCATCTTTGACCGTTGGCAATTCAACGCTCATCTTCGCAATATCGTTCTGTATTCTTGTCCGGTCGATCACTTGAGGAATATTATGGCCGATCCTAGCCGTCGGCTGTGTAGATGTAATCGCTAACACGGGAATATTCCGATAATAGGCTTCTGTTAAACCCGGAACATAATTCCTGGATGCAGTTGCCCCCGTACAACTAAGAGCGACAATCTCACCGCTCTCTTCTGCCATTCCACAAGCCATATATGCTGCCGATCTCTCATCGGGTGCCGAATACACTTCAAAATAATCATCCTGCTGCACACTATACACAAATGAAAGATTAGTGGCTCCCGGACTTGCAACTATTTTTTTAATTCCATATACTTTCATCAGATAAATAAGTATCTGTACATTTCTTTCTGATGTATAAAAATATTTCTTTTCAAATATATTCATTGCTCTTCTCAATTCTTTTCGGATAGCGATTCTCTGGGGACATCTTCTTTCACACTTACCACAGCCAATACATTTCCCCGCTGCCCCTCCATCTAATACGATTCTCTTATAGAGCATCCCCATTCTTCCATGTATTGTTTTATCATAGTCTCCTGGCCTTTGATGCGTATTTACTAATGTAAAAATATCCGGGATCTTTACCCCAGCGGGACATTCCCGAATACAATAGCCACATCCGGTACATGGAATTACATTTTTTAGATTTAATTCTCTTTGCAAATTCTGATATACCGAAAAATCAAACTTTTTATTTTCATCGTTTTCCGACAACGTATGTCGGTTTTCTATAATATGATCAACTTCAGACATTCCACTTAAAATCACTTTTATTCCAGGCAATTTTTTTACGAATTGCAGTGCAAGTCTTGCATTGTTTTTTGCATTTTTTCCTACGGAAAGACTTCCACCCTTGATAGGTTCCATTATTATTATTTCTTTTTTGTATTTCCGCGCGACCTCATAACATGCTCTTGATTGGATCACTGGACTTTCCCAGTCTGCATAGTTAATTTGAAGTTGGACAAATTCTATTTCTGGATACTTTTTTAATAATTTTTCTAATAATTCCGGCTTATCATGAAAGGATAAGCCAATATGTTTCGCTTTTCCCTCTTTTTTCAGTTCCTGTAAGAACCGAAATCCACCTAACTTCTCATGCATCTCAAAAACGTCTTCCGTTATTGCATGGAGAAGATAATAGTCAAAATATTCCACTCCACAATCTGCGAGTTCCTGATTAAAAATGTTTTGATAATCGCTATATTTATCTATACCAAAGTAAGGCATTTTATTTGCCAAAAAGAATCGCTGTCTTTCATATTTCTTTACCACAAACTCTTTGATCATCCTTTGTGATTGAGACATCATATACGCTGGATGTGTATCAAAATAGCAATACCCACCTTTCATATATTCTTCTATCAATATCTCTGACTTTATCCAGTCAATTTCTCCATTTAATTGCGGCATTCGCATAATACCAAATCCTAATTCCGGATATTTGCCCATATGTTTTCTCCGATTCCCAACTTTTTATCCGCACAGTTTCTTCCCTTCTTTAAGAAGGCAAAAAATATTGGTAAGGATAAACATGTATTTTCTGTCTGTGTCCCGATGACGCTATTTTCATCAACCATTAAATGCTTTTCTATGTATTCACAAAAATCTTGATACGGAACCTTACAATAAAATTGATGTTGCTCCTTCCGCATCAAATTTTTTAGTTGAAGTAATCCATCTGCCCTTTGGAAAACCACAACCCCCTCTTCCAAACATCTATAGAAAGAATATTGGCCTTCACAAATGTGAACTTTACAGGATGGGTAAGGATCTATTGTCAATGTTTTATCTTGCAGCATTCCTGGAAATATCAGTTTTTCATCCTGATATTGCACTCCTAAAAAATTATATATTTTTTCATCAAACGTTTCTGGCAGAGAAATATATTCTACTCCATCTTTTCCATCCCATTTAATAATAGGTGTCCCTGCTCTTGGAGATAACCAATAGTTCTCCCCGTCCCATGCAATTCCCGAATAACAAAATTCTTTTTCTCCCACTTCATACCACTGGAATTGAAACGTATCCAGATTTACAGATAACACATGATTACTGACACAGGAAGCTATCAATAACCGATTCTCATTTAGGCAAAAATCTGAACGAAAATAACATTCATTTCTAATTTTTAAGTGCCTTAAAAAGGTATATGGTTCCGTCAAATATTCTAGCTCATAAGTATTCAGATCCATTCGAATAATTGCCGGATAATTACTTCCCACTAGAAACAAACGTTCTTGATACACAATCGCTCGGAAGATCTCCCCATGAAACACTTCCTCATTTGTCACAAAAGCACGTTTTATCCCCAGCCATTGATTGCTTTCCAAATCAAATACCCAAATTTTCTTTGCAAGCATAGGTACAAGAATCAATTTTTTGTTGTAATACACAATCCCAGCACACAGTCTCCTGCTCCAGATTTTTTCTTCCGGCATCGTACTAACAAGCTCTGTCGTTTTCGTTTTTAAATCCACAACATATAAAGCATTCCAATACTTAGAAAAAAAGTATATTCTATTGTTTACCACTACACAGTCTTCCATAAATATCTTTATATCTTGCTTCATTCTTATCTTCCCGGCCCCCAAGTTAATCATTGAAAACCAACTCTGTATGATCTACAGAGTTGGTTTCTTCTCACTTTATTGTTTACTGAATTGTAACTTCTTCTGTTACACCTGTGCTTAACGCTATTTTAAGTTTTCCACCTATGTTATTGGCAAGCATTGTTGCCTGAACAGTAAGCTTTCCGTCTGCAAATGTATAGTTCGTTCCCGCTGCACATGCTGCTGTTGTTCCTGATGTTTTAACCAGAGTCACACCTGTAACGGTTGCACCTGTAACGGTTAAAGTATTTGCTGTTTTACTAATTGTGGAAGCTGACAACGCTGAATCTCTGTGTTCCGCATAACTCCAGGTTACCTTGATTGCCGGGAATGCTAAGTCATCTCCCCATGTTGCATTTTTATTAAGAGCGCCTGTCAACTCAAAAGAGCAATCATTCCAATCGGTCAAATCAGCCTCGTCTTTTTTGGTATAACCATATCCGGTATCTGCCGAATATCCTGCCTCAAAATTCTCCGGTACACCTGCAACTCTAGTCGTTACTGTTGCAGCTCCATTTCCAGTAAGTGCTGCCACCTTTGGATCAGTTGTTGCTCCATCTGTAATGGCCAGAAATAGTTTATTATCCTTATCTGTAGACTCAAATTCTGCACTGTTCGCATACTTAATACTTGTATCTCCAGCAGTCTTTTGCTCCAATTTAACCGTCACATCAATATCTTGAGCATTCTCATTTGCCAAAGTCAAAGCCGCGCTTTTTTCAGTGTAAGTTTTTGCACCATCATCCGCAGTATTTGTCAGGAAGAAAATACCAGTGGTGCCTGTGAACGTAGAATCTGCATATTTTGATGCAGTTCCATCGTCGTTTTTTGTCTTTTCAATCAATCCGTTCGGGTCCGCAATATAATCATAGGTTCCTGCCGGAATGGTCGGAAGCGTTACAGAGAGAGTAGGATATTTCATTTCTCCTCCTTCATAAGTACCTTCTCCTTCTGCCACTCCAGCTTCCGCTGTCGGAGTTGTGGACGTATCATCACCTTCTCCTTCCGCAAAAACTGTCAGAGTACTTCCTAATGTCATCGCTGCAGCCATTGTAATCGCTGCAAATTTTTTGAAATTTTTCTTTCTCATTATATAAATGCCTCCTTTTTTAATTGTTTGTTTAAAATTACCCTTCAACCACAATCTGTAAAGTGACCCGCAAAGTGCTAAGTGTGTTTTGCTCGTCGTCAATCAAGTGATAAATCACTACGCAATCATAAATACCTTCTTCCAGTTCTTCCTCAAAAGCGATATCCTCCAGACGTCCCCCTCTTGGAATAATAGGAGATTTATAAATAACTTTCTCCTCATCCTCCGCCAAAACAATATCAAAATAGACATCATTGGTATTTGTCTCAACATTTTCTACAACTGCATCCTCAGAAACCTCGTTTCCAACCTTAAAATGCCATGTTGGGTTCATGGTAACGGTATAATATCCAGCTTCCGCTGTTTCACCAAGCTCTTCCAACACACGCTCCACATTTTCAGGAGTGATAACTACATTTCGACGTTCTTCCTCCGGTTTCCGCAGTAGCAAAAAGAGGATCACTCCGATCAATATCAGGATGATCAAAATCAGTATTATGATAACGACTTTTTTCTTCTTCCCTGCCCTCCTTTTCCCTTCCTTTCTGGCCTGACTTGAATTTGCTGTACTCACACTCTACACCTCCGGTTTTTATATCAAGAAACAAAAATGCTGCTCCTTAATACCTCAAATCATTTTTTTCTTTTCATTTCTGTTTTTACATATAAAATTTAATAAAACACATTGGTCATCTTCCCCGGATAACGATTCCTCCCCGCTATCCGCCTATATCTGTACCCAGACATACGATGATGCGAAGGAGATTCTTTTCTCTTCCTCCACTTCGCTCCCTGCTACGTCATGGTCTGTCGACTGACACCGGACGAACATCTCCATATATTTGCATACATCTCTTACATCTGCACGCATCCATACACTCCCGTTCCTCTTTCTCATGTTCGCAAGGTCCTGGCCTACCCAATACACAGATCACTTCCAAAACGCTCTGCCTTCTAATGCCGTTACTCTTTTTTCTATCGCAGGCAGTTCTCCGCCCGCTTATCATGAACACATCCTCCGGTCCTCTCGGTAAAATCCTGATGCATCACCAGCATTTATCCAGATGACTGTTCCTATGATCTTTTTCCAAATGTTCTATTGCTTTCTTATGGATGACTCCATCCCCCTGCCCTCGCTGCTTTACATTTCTGGCAGTATTGGTCTTCTCTTCTACCTGATACTCACATACCGGACAATAGAACCAAGTGTTCTTTACATCATTCTTTACGCTATCTTTCCCGCAATCATCCTTCCCATGATTATCTCTCATGCGATTCTTTGGATGATTCTTCCATTCTTTCCTCGCACAAATCTCCCCACAGTGACTGCACGTATTACTGATATCTTTCCCGAGAACTTCCACAATCTCCACTGAATGCTCCTTACATTTCTGGAGTAGACGACTTCGGATATACCCTCTTTGCCATTTGGACACCGAATCGTTAATTCTCTTATTTCCCCCACTTGCCTGCGATTTCGGCGGCTTTACTAGATATACCGTCTCTGGCTTCTCCTCCCGCAGGAATCGGTTCAGCTCCTGGTTGATGTAGCTGTGCAACCGCTCTTCCATTCGCTGCTTCTTCGCCCGATACTTCTTTCTCCCTGGATTCTCCTTCTTATTGCGGCTGTAGCTTTTGGCCTGCATCCGCATCCAATCGGAATACGCAATCTGGTACTTCCCTAGTTCCTCCCCGTAGCAGTGACCCTCATCTGTAGTCAGCATCGTATAGATTCCGAATGCGATTCCCACCCGATTCTGATAATCCCTATGCCGATGTACCTCCACTGTAACCGGAACCTTGATCTCCATCTTACACTCCGCCGGATACAGCTTGATATAAGACTGACATACATACTGATTCTGATCCGTCAGTGGGACAAAGACTCTCTTCCGCTTCTCTTTGATAGAAATGTAGATTCCATGATCGGCATACCGATAGGCTCTTTCCGATATCGAGAATCCATCGGCTCTTTCCGTATGCAGCTTCCCATGATATTTTCGGACTTGTCTGCGCAGATACCGATTCAGTTTTTCGAAATCCACTGACTCTATCAGCATTTCATACTGTCTTTGCAGGTCTTTGCTCAATTCCATTGGGCGTTGATTTAATACTGCGTCGAACGCGTTGTTAACCTTCATCACAAATCGAAGATAGTGTTTCTCTTCTTCCGTAAAGTTCTCATTTTTGGTGATCAGCTTTGCGACCTTCGTCTTCGTCTGTGTCCACAGTCCCTTGATATCTCCCAGGGCATCGTAGATGGCGAGATAGAAATAGACCGAAGGTGTCCCGAGCTGTTCCCGCAGTCCACTGGCAGTCATCTCATTCTGCACCGTATAACCTGGGTATAACTTGCCAAGGCTTCCGATCCCACCAAAACGTTCATACACGTAATTCTTGACCTTACGGTAATCCTCCGCAACCTCCAAGAGTTTCTGCATCGCTTCCTCTGGAATCGGCTCCCGACTGTACTGATGAACCGTCTTGCAAAGTGTTTTTTCCAAACTCTCTATCCCCTTTGAAGGCATTGTTTTCGACT
Source organism: Hespellia sp. (assembly GCA_022790755.1). GTDB lineage: Bacteria > Bacillota > Clostridia > Lachnospirales > Lachnospiraceae > Mediterraneibacter_A. The sequence goes on from JAAVXR010000011.1 coordinate 12,464, forward strand.
TGCCGTAGATCGCCTTCCCGCGAAAAGTGATTGCTACCAAAAGGACTTTTACAATAAGGCATACATTTTGGCAAATTTTTTGAGAGGAAAAATTTGTAGATATTATTCACAAAAAAATAGGGTTAATTTTATTGACTTTTTGACGATATTAGATATAGAATAGTTAAGAAATGAGTTTTGAAACTGCTTGCCAAAATGTATATGTTTTGGCAAGTTTTTCTTTATCACAATTAGAATATCAAAAGATGCTTATTATCTAAACGAGATGAAGCTAAAACACGCTTATAACGCGCAAACAAAAAGCATCTGGATTTTTATCTCCAAATGCTTTCATTAGTTGTTTCCGAATGGCCGCCACAAAATTAGCAACCACAATTGAATGTTCTAGCTGCGCGCCAGCCATATCTAATATTGGGAAATTCGAATCCATCCCTTAATTTCCAATCAACACTTCATTTCCACAAAAAGCAAATCCATACTTTCGTATTCTATCTGCAGAAATTCCTTTTGCAAGAAGACTTGTCGCATATTCTTTCCGGTCTATTTGCTCCAATGCCGTCTTTACCGTATCGGAAAGCGCCTTCTCAGTGTCCGGATCCTGTACCTTAAATTCCAAAATCATGGCATCATCCGATTGATCCCGCGGCTCCAACATCACATCATATCTTCCCAGTCCACTCTCCCTGTTGGACGTAATCACATAACGATCGCTTAATTCTACGATCAGTCCCAGAACAAATCCATGGTAAAAACGCTCCGGTTCTTTGCGGGACGCTTTTTTTCCTGTATCAAAATAACTAAACATTCCGGAACTAACGCGATTCATATAGACATTCATGGCTTTTAGATCATTTGCAAGCAGAGCTCTGATAAAGTCATTATAATCCGCTCTGTTTTCTGCAAACCATTCTTTTATCATCCGACCAAACATGCGCCGCACTTCCAGATTCGTCAAATCCAATTCATAATCCAACTCCTGAAAATCATCCGCTGATTCCTCATACGTTTCATAGTCGACGACTTTTAAATATCCGCCAGCAAGAAGAAGACTCCAGATTGCCCACTCATCCTCGTCTAATTGATCGTACACAATCTGTTCGTCAATTGAAGTGATCAGATGCACACCTTTAAGAAGTCCTTCAAAAGCCTTTTTTACTTCTCTTCCACTTTCTCTGAGAAGTTTTCCAATCAACCGGTTAGAACTGGTATTTGCCCAATATAACCCCACCTTTTTCTTATTTAAGTAATTGATGATTGACCAGGGATTATAAATATCTGCCACTTTGCCAAATGTAAAACCGTCATACCACAACTTCACCTCCTGTGCTCTGTCAGCTAATCCATATTCCTCCAACGCCGCGAACACTTCTGCTTCTGTAAAACCAAACGCAGTCGTATATTTCGCGGAAGTTGTTGTAACAACCTCCAGGTTATTCAAATCAGAAAAAACGGATTCTTTGCTTATCCTCGTAATCCCTGTCATAATCGCACGTTCCAGATAAGGATTCTCTTTAAATGTAGAATTGAATAAACTCCTGATAAAATCCATGATTTCATCCCAATAACCATTCACATACGCTTCCTGCATTGGAGTATCATATTCATCCAAAAGAATAAGCACTTTTTTTCCATAATATCGGGACAGAAAGTCCGACATCTTATGAAGCGCCCACGTTGCCGTTGCATCCTCCATGCCGCTGGTTATACTCTGAAAATAAGTTTTCTCATTTTCTGTCAGAAGATCGCTTTTCAGTAAAAAAATATTTTTATTATATATATCTTCTATAATACGATTAATGGACGTCTTTGTTCCCCTGCAATCAGGTTCTTTCACATTGGCAAAAGACAATCTTATCACCGGATATGTCCCTTGCAGACGCCGATATTTATCATCTTCCCAAATAGAAAGTCCCTCAAACAACTCATTTCTTCCCGCATATTTTACAGAAAAAAATTGTTCTTTATCCGTATTTTTTCAAAATCCTGGTGTCCGATTCCAATCGTTCTGCCCAAATATTCCACCTCCGCAGTCATATCACAGCCACGAACAAACCTACATATCAAACATTCTCAATATATCCGCGACCTCCCGGACTTCACAACCTACCTTTTCCGCAATCTGTTCAATCGTTGCATCAGGATTTCTTTTCGCCTCCTGAAAAATTCTTACGGTAAGAATTCTGCCTTCTTCCCTTCCCTCTTCTCTTCCTACTGCCCGGCCTTCTTCTCTAATCGTTTTCGCTTCATACTCCAGAACTTTTCCACCCATAACAGATTTCACTCCTTTTCTGACAGAATCATATCTCTTCGCAATATGTTCTAACACCTTATTGGACATGTCTATAATCGTACACCTTGAATACTCACTGATTTCTTCTTGCCTCTGCAATTCTTCAAGTTTGTATTTTATCTGCTCATATTCTTGTTTCAACAATTCCAGTTTCGTCTCGTCGCGCTCATACTCCACAAACCGACTCTCATGAGAGAAAATATAAAACGGGATCAGAAACAAAAGTCTTTTTTGAAATATTTCTTTTATCGTATAATGTTGTGATTTCATGACTGGTATGCTATACTCCAGATTTCCTCCCGGTGTAATCATTTTAATTTTCATTTTATCCGGCGTAGAAGCATTGCATCGCAGAAATAGCACCGCGGAATGTGGAAATGTTACGATAAGAGTACCGTCTTTGATTTTACCGTCATCAAGCGCAATCTGCGTGTCATATTCAAAGATCCTCACCAACATACTGTTATCCGTACTACTCTGGCATTCCAAATGGTATTTTTTTGGCTCTCTGCCCAATATTTGAAAACTGGTATCCGTGATCCGCTCTTCTTCCTGCCCATCCTGCTGATTCAGGAAATGTTCATTTGGCGAAAAAATAATTTTTTCTTCACCGGAATAATTCTCGCCAAATATCTCATTAATCACGGGAATGATCAAATCGCTGCAATCGTTTAACAGCGTTCGGAATACATCGTCATACGGTGTGCTTGTCAATTTTACTTCTTCCATTAGTATCTCCTTCTTTTTTTATTTTACCATGTATTCCGAATTTACTCAATCTCTCTTCCAACATCTCCCGCACCTTGCGCACCTTTGCCGGACTCTCCCCCCCGGAATTGAGTCCGATTATTACCCCATCTACCTCCGTAACCGACGGAAAATAAAAGTCACAGTTCGTTTTGTCATCACAAGTGTTCACCAGAATCTTCCGTCCTCTGCACCATGTCACAATCGCAGCGTTCAACTCATGATCATTCGTAGCCGCCAGAACCATGTCGGCTAAATCCAACATCCCATTTTCCACATCCGCTTCCGTAACCGAGCATTCCTGAAAATGCACTTTCGGATTCCCAAGCATCTCCCACATCCTGTCGCAGATCTTCGGTGCAATCACCGTTATATCGTCCGCAAATTTCACCAACGTTTTTACACGCCTTGCCGCGATCGTTCCTCCGCCCACGCAATAGATTTTTTTGGTCGATATATCTACAAACATCGGAAAATATGCCTTTCCCATTTTCTCTTCTTCCCTTCCATCATTAGCTTTTTAGGTAATTGCGAAACCCATAAACTTGCTGAATATTCTGACTATATGTTCTGTGAAAATCCATTTTGCGCCATGGAATCAAGACCATAGAAGACAGGAGGGTCGCTCCTCGACTGTCTTCTGTCTCATTGGGCTTGATGTAATGTTTGGCGCAGTCGGATTTGAACGGAATATATTGTCAGAATATTCTCATAGCTTAGAGTTTCGCAATTGCCTAATTAGCTTTTCATCATTGATCCAACATATACAGCAGCGCATTACAGATACACGCCGCTATATTGCTGCCGCCTTTTCTTCCCTTTGCCACGATCCATGGCGTATCAGCCAACGACAATATCAATTCCTTAGACTGCACCACATTTACGAAGCCTACCGGGACCGCAATCACCAGCTCCGGTCGGATTTTCCCAGATTGAATCAGTTCATACAGACTCACCAACGCTGTTGGCGCATTTCCCACCGCAAAAATCAACTTCTGATTTAGTCCGGCTGCCTTCTCCATGCTGGCCGTCGCCCGGGTCGTCCCATTCTTCCCCGCGGCCTCCCGCACATCCTCATCCGCCATAAAGCAATGCACTTCCCCGCCATACTGACCAAGACGCTGCTTGTTGATTCCTGCCTTCGCCATCTGCGTATCCGTCACAATCGAAGCTCCTTCCCGAATTGCCTGCAGCGCTTTTTCCACAGCGCCCTCCGAGAACACCAGATTTTTCGCATAATCAAAGTCGGCGCTGGTGTGGATACAGCGTTTCACAATAGCTTCTGTCCCTGGAACCAGAGGAGTATTTCCCAGTTCCTTTGTTATGATTTCAAAACTTCTTTTTTCTATCTCTGTAGGGAGCACCGTCTCCAATTCAACATTCATTTTCCATTCCTCCTTTGATTGTATTTGCAATTCCACAAACCACACGGTCTACCCGTTTCGAAAATGCCGCCAGCTTCGTACAGATCCTCCCCGTCTGTTCCCGAAATTTTCTCTCAAAAGCGTCGATAGGAACCAGTCCATATCCAATCTCATTGCAAACGATTACAAGCTCCGGATTCTTCTGAATTAACCTTTCCGCAAAATCCTCCATCGCTTCGCCAGCTTTCATTTCCCGTCGGATATATTCTTCCAAATGGTAAATCCCTTCGCAGGTAAAAATCTCCTCCCGGTCGCACACTGCCCCATCCAGCCAGGTTTTCCCCGGATACAGCGCCTTCGCACAGGCCCGTTTTCCCTGACAGGCACCTCCAATTACCATATTCATCCTTTCCTCCATTCTGTGCGCGTTTCGCAGCACAAACAGGTATCGGTGAAATATCTTTCTTTCACCCTTTCCCTTTCATTCCTATTTAATATATACCTTATTTAACGTATACCTTAATTATCCGCGCGGAGCACATGTATTTCGGTGTGCCCTTTGGGTATACCTTAATTATCCGCGCAGAGCGCATGTATTTCGGTGTGCCCTTTGGGTATACCCTAATTATCCGCGCAGAGCGCATGTATTTCGGTGTGCCCTTTGGGTATACCCTAATTATCCGCGCGGAGCGCATGTATTTCGGTATGCCCTTTGGGTATACCCTAATTATCCGCGCGGAGCGCATGTATTTCGGTATGCCCTTTGGGTATACCC
>JAAVXR010000096.1 GCA_022790755.1 Hespellia sp.
CCCGCTATGGCGCGTGTGTTCGAGACCTTCCACACGTAAAACAAAACTAAAGGAGAACAAAATTATGAACCAATCAAAAAACATGTCCGTGCTTTTCATGGCACAGGCGGCAATGATTGCTGCCATCTATGTCGTACTCACTATGGTGTTCGCACCTATCAGTTATGGAGAAGTGCAAGTACGCATTTCCGAAGCTCTTACGATTCTTCCAGTCTTTACCCCAGCGGCTGTCCCCGGATTATTTATCGGCTGTCTGATCAGCAATATCCTTGGGGGATGTATCCTTCCTGACATCATCTTGGGTAGTATCGCAACCCTGATCGGAGCTGTCGGCACCTGGGTCCTGCGCAATCACAACAAATTTCTTGCACCGATTCCTCCCATTCTGGCAAATTCGCTGATCGTACCATTCGTACTTCGGTTTGGTTATCAAATTCCTCTTCCCATTCCATTCATGATGTTGACGGTGGGACTCGGAGAGATCGTCTCCTGCGGAGCGCTTGGGATGACCATATATTTCGCCCTAAAAAAATATCAATATCGAATCTTCAAATAAATGAGACAGGTTCTTTCACAGTTTTAATCTGAAAGATACCTGTCCCTTTTCCTATCGAACATACCCGATAAATGTATTTCCTGTATTTTTTACCATCTGATCAATGGTATCGAAACCAACCGTATTGGTTTCTCCCGTCGTCGGGTCCATATAAGTAACAACACCGGCGGAATAGGCTGTCAGAAGCACCGCCCTCTCCTCATCCAACATTGCGATAACCGGAAGCCCTTTGTTGATAATATACAGTACTTGTTCGATTGTACAACCGCTCAGATCTACTTCCTCCGCTTCGTACTGTTTCATGAAGTTCTGACAAGCCTCCAACGCCGTCTGATTTTCCGCCCGAAAAGCACCGACTCCTGTATTATATGCCAAATCCCGATTTCCTTTCTCCCAGATATACGCCTGGTTTGAGGAGATCACTACACCCGATATGGTCTCGGCTTTCTGTATTGCGTAAGCTGCTTTGTCATAAACGCCAGCCAATTCCCCCATGCCATAAACATAATATTTTGGAGGCGGTACAGCTCTCTGAAGAACGAGGGTCATCACATCCTCCAAAATCACCTGTTTGGGCTTTAGAATTTTGGGATTCTTATCGGATATTCCCTCCGCAAAATTCAAACGCATTTGCGTTTCTTTTTGTTCTGTGACAAAGGATGTGAGCGAAATATTACTTTCTGTTTTCTCCTCGTTATTCGTAATATAATCCTGCGTCGTCCCAACATAAATGTTATTTTTGCGGGTGACACGATTCACCGTAACCATATTATCCTCTACGATCACATCAGAAATATATACATCTTTTGCCTGATACGTCTTGACAACTTCATTTTTACTATCTCGAATTTCGAGCTGATACATGGGAAGAATTTTTTGCCCGGAAACTGTCTCTCCCATATCGCCTGTCTTCGCCAGACCATACACAAAATCATTATAGACAAACCCCAGCGGACGGATACATTCTCCCTCCCCACAGGTAACTGTATATTCTTTCCCTGCTTTTAAATTAATTACCTTTATCTCTGTAGCTTCATTCAATGCGCCTTGCGTCTGATAGGCAAGCAAATGTCCATCCTCCGAAGCGACATACTGTCCGTCTTCCAGATTCTCCGCCAATTTCTTCTGTCTGTTAGAAGAAAGATTCACCTCATAAAGTGTTCCACCCGTCAGGACATAGAGAAAACCACTCTTTTTACTGTAATAAACCATACGCCCCAATTCGTCTTCCGCGATTACAAAAGATTTATTGCTTGGTATGAATGCCTTTTCTTCTACCGTATTTTTCTCAATATCAAAATAGAAGATATCAATCCCCACACGCCCTTCATGCTTTCCGCGATTCATATACCCATATACCGCAAATGTGGTGCTCCCATTCTCATCCATTCCCAGAATTCGTATCTGATGTTGATCGTACCAGTTTCGAATATCATCCTGTTCTGTGTTCGAGAAACTAAACACAAGAGAAAGCTCATCCCCTTTTTGATTATAGGTCCATAGATCCCTCTCCTGTACAAAAGAGACGATGGTGCCATCCTTATTAGTTGCATAGGCAACGTCCAGAGGCGCCATCCCCAGTTGAATTCCGGTCTCCCCCAGTACTTGCGCAGTCCCATCAAACACCTGATTCATCGTTCGCTGATAATTCAATAAAAAGATTTGATCTTTATACTTCCGAACCCGAAAAAATTCCCGGACATTATAAATCTCTCTGGTATCTTCTTCCACACATGCAACCCGGTAGCGAGCCAAGACTGACGTATAAGTATAGTTACTTTCCTTGATATCCCATTCTACATTGGAAATAACTTCCGGGTTCAACTCCCCCCACATCACATGATTCGTGTCTGAATGAATCGTCACCAACTGATATGTGGTATTATCGCCGTCTTCATTGGACTCCAGATAACGATTCAGTTCGCCTGCTGCCCCTTTCTCGAAAGTATTCGCATGAAATTTCTCTGCAAATGCAAGGCATTCCCCTGCATCCAGCCCTTCTGGATCAACGATTCTTGTAAAATAATTCACATCCCGCTCTCCGATAGACAACGTCACTTTCAGGACGGCCTCATCCTGTAGTTTTTCTTCTAACGGGATCTCCACAAGCCCGCTGATTTCTCTTGCAGACCCTCTCTTATAAACCTCTTTCCCATCCAAAGAGTAAACCTCATAGACAATTCGGTCGATTTCATTATCGTTATGTTCCAGAACCATCTGCAATTTATTTTCTGCATTCACAGGAGTAATCGTGTCACGCATAGCCGTGATATCCATTTCATCCAAATATCCAACCAACGTATTTATCTCATATTCTCCCATCATAAACTTCACACGTGGAAGAGTCGCTTCCCCCATATCTGCCGTCATATCGTCTGCGCCTCTGTTCGTGATCAGGCTGCTAACAATCACAGCCAAAATAAATACAACAGAAAGTACGCCTATACGAATCCATAAATCTTTTCTTCTCAATACAAGTCCTCCAATGAAGATTCTTTTGTTATTTTAACAGCGTTCCCAATTTCGGAGTAAGATGTAAAAATGCTTCACAGGTTTCAATTTCCTTTGATAACAATTCACGATTTGTTTTACTCTGTTTTCGTTTCACTGCACGAATTAAAATATTTTTCGGCGTGTGCTCCATATCAATAAATTCCAGAATCTGTGTCTCATATCCTTCTCTTTCCAAATATTCTGCACGCAGTCCATCCGTAACCAGCGCCGCAAAACGCTCCCTCAAAAGACCATATTTCAAAATCGGCGCTAATGTATCATTTTCAATCTGATCGTTCAATTCATGCTGACAACACGGTACAGAAAGAATCACTCTCGCACCCCATGCAACGGCTTTGGCAAGCGCATAATCCGTCGCCGTATCGCACGCATGCAGAGTCACCACCAAATCCACCTTTTTTACGCCAGAAAATTCCGCAATATCCCCTTCCAGAAATGTAATTTTCTCATACCCATACTTTTCTGCCAATTCATTACAATGCGTGATGACATCTTTTTTCAAATCTAATCCAATCACTCGAATCGAGTACTGTTTCATTACATGCAGATAATAATACATGGCAAATGTCAGATACGACTTTCCACATCCGAAGTCCAGAATCGTCAATTCTTTGTTCTGATCTAATTCAGGCAAAATATCTTCCAGAAATTCCAGAAAGCGATTGATCTGACGAAACTTATCGAACCGGGCTTTTACGATCTTTCCATTCTCTGTCATTACACCCAAATCCTTCAAAAATGGAATATTTGCACCCTCCTGCAAAATATAATTCTTTGCTCGGTCATGGGACAACGATACCTGCGGCATGTCCTCTGTCTGTCTTTTCGACTTTATCGTTATCTTTCCTTTCTTACTGACCAAAACAGAATGCCGCATTTCTTTCGACTCCAATTGAAGCTGACGGAAACCTTCCATGAGTTCCTCTGCTTTTCTCACAGCTTCTTCTGGCTGGAGGTTCTCGTGAAATACCTGTGTCTCTGTATATTTCTCAAACTGAAAACACAAACAACCACCTTTCATAATTGGCCGTACTTTTACCTTTTTATATTTATTTTCCCTACCGGGATTACTGAAAATACCACTTCGAAAATCTATATTCAAACACTTTTTTAATAGTGCCACGACATCCTGGTCATACATATACATTATCCTTCCTATCCTGCTACGCCACAAAACGATTACGGCATTTCCATCCGAACGCAACAGTTTTATTTATTGTAATGCAAAAAATACGGATTCGCAAGTTCGATCACCTTTTTCACAATAAAAAGACCTGCCCTTTTTCGTACAATGCAGGTCTTTTTATCAGCTTAAAATCACATTTTTAAGACACTTTTGGAAAACTAATTGTTACTCGGAATAGATCTCCATCCAGATAAAGATGAAAATCACCTCCTTGCAATGTCGTCAAACTTTTTGCAATTGAAAGGCCCAGTCCACTTCCCTCCGTACTTCTGGATAGGTCGCCACGAATAAATCGTTCTGTCAGCTCATCTGCTGAAATATTCAACGGCTGCTCAGATATATTTTTTAATGAAAACATAATCTCCGTCTCGCCGATATCCAAATCCGCATAAACCCTCGTTCCCGGCATTGCGTATTTCGCTGCATTATTATAAATGTTTTCCAGAATTCTCCACATCCTTCTGCCGTCCACATAGACCATCGCGGGCTCTTCTGGCAGCGTCACTACGGATTGTAGCTCTTTCTCTGCAAATTTTTCCTGAAATTCTCCTTCTGTCTGGTGAATCATTTCTACCAGATTGAGGTTCATCCGTTCTAACGTAATATTTCCAGAACTTACTTTTGAAGCCTCCACCACATCTTCCGTCAACTGTTTCAGCCGTTGGGATTTCTTTTCCAAAATATCCAAATAATTTTGAATTTTCGGGTCCTCCGGATTTTCCCGTTTCAGCAAATCCACATAGTTGATGATTGACGTCAGTGGCGTCTTGATATCGTGCGATACATTTGTGATCAAATCGGTCTTCAGTCGCTCATCCCGCATACTCTTTTCCACAGATTTCTGCAATCCGCCTCCAATATTATTGATTCGCTCCGCAATATCCCGATAATCGCCACGCATTCCTTCCAGTGGAAGCTGGTATTCCAGATTCCCGGATGCGATTTCATTGATTCCCTTTTGAATCCGATCCTTTGCAATGGCGCTTCGCAACAGCCATATCACAACTGCCGCCTCCATGAAAAAGGCGATTCCGTGTACCATATTAATCTGATAACTATAGTACAATATCAGGAACCAGTGCCACATGCACACAACCGCGCTGACCATCAACACTTTAAACGTAATGCTTCGATTCTTCCATATCGTCTTACTCAAGAGCCAAAACCGTCTCAAAACACTATTTTTCCACAGACTTTTCTCCTTTATCCGGCGAACCAAACTCAGATAGCCTGCAATGAAAAGTGCTCCGGTCCATACTCCAAAGATTCCCGCTTTGATAATACCATTCGGTTCAATGCCTATCGGGATATTTGTAAACGAATATCCCATCAATGTGTGGTAATAAACGGTGCTTGACGGCAAACTGATCGCATTTAACAGCCAGACACTGCCAAGCAGCCAGATCCCCAAAACCCCCACCGCAGCAATTTCTGTTGGAATACGGTCAAAACCATTCATAAAAAGAGCTTCTTCTCCAGTTTTTCTTCCGGCAACCACAGTCAGCCATACGACTGCAATCAACAAGAGTATCCCCGACACCAAAAATCCTGCGATGATCCATATCCGATATGGCTGGAACTCTTCATACGACTGACTCAGCACATAAAAATCATCCGGTATTGCAAGGGTATGATCAACCGTCACGGCAAAAATACAATGTTTCATCTGCTCACTGCCAATCGTCCCTTCTACCGCCGCCTTCCAGTCATTTGCCGGGAAATTATTCAGATTACTTTTACAGTTCTTTAGCTTATCCTCAATGATACAATAAGGGTCATCACCAGCCGCGCTTATCTCCTTCAAATATTTCTCATAGTCATCAAATTGGCTCCAATCTTTGCGATTCGACTGTACACGTTTCTGTTCTAGATCAATCAAAAGATAACTTAAATTTGTATTACCTTCCAGAAACGCTTCTCCCTGACCGTTATAAGACTCGACTTCGGCCGACAGACTATACAGAATATTTTTCAAATCTTCGTACATCTCTGTAAGTTTTCCGTTCCAATTTGGATTATTATTTGCAATTTCCAGAATATTCGCTGCGCCTTCCGGGGTGTATGGCTCCGGTATACTTTCATTAAATGCCCAACAGTCTTTAAACACGGCATTTCCTTCTATATCCGTTATCACAGTATTTCCTTCATAACCATATCCTTCTTCCAAATACGACAAAAATGCAGAAATACTGCCTACATCCTCTAAAAACAACATCTTCTCCTGCATAAGCTTTCGGAACTCACCGATATAGAAATAATAATACGTTCCATCCATCTTCTGGCAGACTACAATTGCCCCTTGTTGTTCTTCGGATGCCTGATTGTAGGTATTGCTCCATGTCACAAGGTCTCCCAGTCGATAAGCAAAACCACTTTGATTTTCTCCATTTATTACCCCGCTGTCCGTATATTGTTTTATATCTATGATCTTGTTTTCATCGTATTTCCCATCTGTTTCAAAATTATTACCGTCTTTTATACCGGTTAATATAGACATAGACGCCATATGCATATGATTCTCAAAAAATGTTGAATCAATATACTTTTTTTGCGCCTCTTGAAACAGCGAATAACTTTCCGATGAAGCCATAATTCCGGCAGCCGCGTATCCTCCCGCGAAAAAACCGCCCACCGACAGAATAAAGGCCAGCACAAGAATCCCTTTCACCAAAGGGCTTTTATACCATTTCTTCATTATATTTTCTCCTACGCTGATACGACATCAGCTTATTTTCTCAATTTTATATCCTACGCCCCAGACCACCTTCAGGTATCTCGGCTCCTTCGGATTAATCTCTATCTTTTCCCGAATATGGCGAATATGCACTGCAACCGTGTTATCCGCCCCTATAGCGTCTTCATTCCAGATCGACTCATAAATCTGATTAATGGAGAACACCCTGCCCTGATTCTTCATCATCAACAATAAAATATTATATTCTATGGGGGTCAGTTTGACCGGCTCTCCATCCACAGTAACTTCTTTCAGTTCATCATTGATCGACAGGCCACCCGACGTATAGACTTCTTTTGCCGGTTCCGCAACTTTGGCTCCAAGCTGCGTATATCTTCTGAGTTGAGATTTTACGCGGGCAACCAGCTCTAACGGATTGAACGGTTTCGTCAAATAGTCGTCTGCCCCGATATTCAACCCCAGAATTTTATCCGCATCTTCCGATTTCGCAGACAGGATGATAATAGGAATACTGTTGTTCTCCCGAATCTTCAACGTAGCTCTGATTCCATCCAGCTTTGGCATCATCACGTCAATAATCAGAAGGTTGACGTCCTCCTTCTCCAATATCTTTATGGCTTCCATCCCATCATACGCTTTTAATATCTGGTAGCCTTCCTGCGAAAGATATATTTCAATTGCCTCTACGATTTCTTTGTCATCATCACATACTAATATTTGAAACATTTTCATCACCTCCCTTACAGTATACATAATATTGGAGAATATTTAAGGGAGATTGGTGAAAATCTTATAATATTCTTAATATTGGAGTACGGTTTTACAGGGTTTATAGAGCGTTTTTGTTACTAACCTGTTACTAATCGCACCATACAATATCATTCACAACCCCAACGCATCCCGCTCCACTTCACTGATCCAAGTCTGCATATACCGCCCTACCCCCATATGATGGATCGGCGCCGGGGATAGATACTCTTCATAATACGCCTTGAACTTTCGACTCCTCTTGGGAAGCCTGAGTGCATTTAGGGCTTTATCCTGTTTCTGTCGAATCGCACTCTGTGGCGCTCCTTCCGTCTCTCCCAGCTCTTTCAATGTCTTCCCTTCTATGAACCTGCAGCGCAGTATCCTC
>JAAVXR010000097.1 GCA_022790755.1 Hespellia sp.
GATGAACAAAAAACATTTGCTGCTTTCGTCCACCAAGTCGACAAATCAAAAGTTGCAGTATAGAACTATCTCATCGAATCAACTACAGTAATGGTCGACTTTTTTCACATAAACATTTTACATAATATCTATTTTGAAGAAAAGAAATCGGAGAAACGAAAATGGTAAAAGTGAACAGAAGAGGCGGTTTTTCTGATCGGCAGGGAATAAAACCGGAGAATACAGATATTCAATTGAAAAAACTGGATGACAGAACCCGTACACAAATTTACAATCTGATTAGCGAAATTTACAATGAATTGTATTCAGGAAAAGAAGACTGGGCGCCTGAAATTCAAAGCTTCATAAAAGAAATTAAAAAAGATGTATTTTGTCAGAAAGTAGATGCCAGAAATAGGGTGTATGAGGATTTCTTTTTCAAGGATGTAAACGAGGTCATAACAAATGCTCCGTATGACGATGTTTTAACGTTGGTTGAAGCTATTGTAGAATATTGGGATGAAAAGCTAGAAAAAAGATATGAAAAAAAGAAAAGGATGTATGGTGATTCGTTTCCGGTCGAAGAACACAGCATTTGCGAAGAATTTAACGAGCTGTTCCAGAGAGAATATGTTGGCTATCGTTTTATAAACAAACAGATTTCTCCCATAAGTGACGATGTCGAGATTTCTACAATTGAGGAAACATTGGCCAATGAATACGATGCGGTAACGAGTCATTTTCAAAAGGCGCATAGCTTGTTGGCAGATCGGGAACACCCGGATTATGAGAATTCCATCAAAGAAAGTATCAGCGGTGTGGAGGCCATTTGTGAGATTATCACGGGTGTCAGAGGAAAAGATGCTACACTGGGAAATATGCTGAAAAAATTAGAACAAAACGGTATTGTGATCCATTCGGCAATGAAGTCGGCGTTTCAAATATTATATGGATATACGAGCGATGCGAATGGGATTCGACATGCGGGAGATATCGGAGGTAAGGCATCCACCTTTGAGGAAGCAAAATTTATGCTGGTATCCTGTTGTGCATTTGTCAATTATCTGAAAGGGGTTTCGGCGGATTAACGAAATCTGCGAAATCAACTGAGATACGGAGGAAGGTAGAATGACCAACTTTGATTTTCTGAAGAAAGATTCTCAATTTGATTCTTTTGCAGATGTGGCCATTTCGGCTGAAAGGATATTGAATATTGACAAGGAGGCGAGTGCGATAAACTGTCGCCGCGCCATGGAGTTTGCCATTAAATGGATGTATTCTGTGGATGATTGCCTGTCAATGCCGTATCAGGATACACTGTATAGTTTGATGAGTGCAGAGGAATTTCGGGATATTGTGGGTCCAGATCTCTGGGAACGGATCGACCTGATTCGGAAAATAGGTAACAATGCGGCCCATAATAATAAAAAAGTTACACTGGATCAAGTGAAATTATGCCTTGAGAATTTGTATTTCTTTCTGGATTTTATCGTATATTGCTATGGAAAAAACTATGAAGAGGGCCAGTTTCATGCAGAATTTCTGGAAGAATCCCGGCAGCCCAATTTGGAGAATATGCCGCAGATTTCAGAGATTGATCTGAAGACTCTTATTGCAGAAAATCAGGCTTTGAAAGAACAGCTAACAGCAAGGCGTGTCGAACAGCAGCCGACCTACGTGCCGAAGCCGTTGGATTTATCGGAATATAAGACCAGAAAAATATATATCGATACCATGCTGATGGATGCAGGATGGGTAGAAGGAAAGAACTGGATGAATGAGGTGGAACTTCCAGGGATGCCGAATAAATCAGAAGTCGGTTATGCAGACTATGTGTTGTATGACGATATGCACAGACCGCTCGCGGTAATTGAGGCAAAAAGAACCTGTACAGATGTCGCGAAAGGTCGACAGCAGGCAAAATTGTATGCAGATTTACTGGAAAAGCAATGTGGACGAAGACCGGTTATTTTTCTGACCAATGGGTTTGAAACAAGAATCGACGACGGGCAGTATCCAGAGCGAAAGGTGGCTGCGATCTATTCCAAAAGAGATCTTGAGAAATGGTTCAATTTGCAGGCTATGCGGACAAGTCTGAATCAGATTAGCATCAATAAAAAAATAGTCGGAAGATATTATCAGGAAGGCGCGGTTAAGGCCGTATGTGACAGTTTTGGAAAGAAAAATCGAAGGAAAGCATTATTGGTTATGGCGACCGGATCTGGAAAAACCAGAACCGTGATTTCTCTTTGTGATGTACTATTGAAAAATAGATGGGTAAAAAATATTCTATTTTTGGCAGATCGTAATTCCTTGGTGACACAGGCAAAAAGAAGTTTCGTGAATCTTTTGCCGGATTTGTCTGTGACGAATCTTTGTGAGGAAAAAGACAACTATCAGGCTCATTGTGTCTTCTCAACTTATCAGACGATGATGCATTGTATTGATTCGGTTGAAGATGAGGAGGGGAAGCTATTTACTTGCGGTCATTTTGACTTGCTGATCTGTGATGAAGCGCACAGATCAATTTACAATAAATATAAGGATATTTTTACTTATTTCGATGCGCCGTTGGTAGGTCTTACGGCAACGCCAAAGGATGAGATTGATAAGAATACTTATGAGATTTTTGAGTTGGAACATGGTGTGCCTACTTATGGATATGATTTGGCGCAGGCAGTAAAAGATAAATATCTTGTAGATTTTCTTTCTGTAGAGACGTCGCTGAAATTTATCGAACAGGGAATCATATATGATGAATTATCGGAGGAAGACAGGGAGGCATATGAGGATACCTTCCAGAATGAAAACGGGGAACTTCCGGAAAGTATCAATTCTTCTGCATTGAATGCATGGGTTTTTAACGAGGATACGATCAAAAAGGCGTTACATATTTTGATGACGGAGGGAATTCATATTCATTATGGGGAAGCCCTTGGAAAGACGATTATTTTTGCCAAAAATCACAAGCACGCAGAAAAAATTTTGGAGATATTCGGAAAAGAATATCCGCACCTTCCTGGGTATGCAAAAGTAATTGATAATTACATGACTTATGCTCAGAGTGCAATTGATGAGTTTTCTGAGCCGGAGAAACTGCCTCAGATTGCGATTTCTGTAGATATGCTGGATACGGGGATTGATGTGCCGGAAGTATTAAATCTGGTATTTTTCAAAAAAGTGATGAGTAAAGCAAAATTTTGGCAAATGATCGGAAGAGGGACCCGTTTATGTCCTGGGATATTAGACGGAGAGGATAAGCAGAGATTTTATATTTTTGATTTCTGTGGAAATTTTGAATTTTTCCGTATGAATAAGGGAAAAGCAACTGCGAATACAATTGCTTTGCAGGGGGCAATCTTTCATCTGGAATTTCAGATCACATACAAATTGCAGAACATAGAGTATCAGACGGAGCGGCTGATCGCTTACAGGAATGCGCTGGTGGAGCATATGAGCGGAAAAGTGAGGGAATTAAATCGGGATCATTTTGCAGTTCGTCAACATTTGAAATACGTGGATCTGTATTCGAGCAAAGAAAACTATCAGACATTGACTTATGAAGATACTCTGCTTGTGCGGGAAGAATTGGCGCCGATGATTCTTCCGGATGAAGAGGAAGTAAGCGCGGTTCGATTCGACGCTTTGATGTATGGAATAGAATTGGCTTATTTGATTGGGGAAAAATATGGAAAAGCTCGCAGTGATCTTCTGAAAAAGGTGAACACAGTTTCTGGTGTGGGGAATATACCGGAAGTTAAGGTGCAAGCGGAACTGATTCATCAGATTTTACATACGGATTATCTGAATCATGCTGGAATCAATGAGTTTGAACATATCAGAGAGAGTTTGCGTGATCTGATGAAATATATTCCGAAAAAGGAAGTGATTTACGATACGAACTTTGAAGATGATATTTTATCCATTGACTGGAAAGAGGCGGAGATAGAGAATGATGATTTGAAAAACTATAAAGCTAAGGCAGAGTATTATGTACGCCAACACCAGGACGACCTTGTAATTGCTAAGTTGAAGAAGAACAAACCAATGACCCGAGCAGATATGGATGCGTTGGAGAAGATTCTCTGGAGTGAATTAGGGACAAAAGGGGAGTATGAGGCTGAGTATGGGGATAAACCCTTAGGAGAGTTTGTTCGGGAAATTGTTGGTTTGGATATGAATGCGGCAAAAGAAGCCTTTTCGGAATATCTAAATGAAGTGAATTTCGATAACAGACAGATTTATTTTGTCAATCAGATTGTAGAGTTTATTGTGCGTAATGGGATTATGAAAGATTTGTCTGTTTTGCAGGAATCTCCATTTACAGATCAGGGAAGTGTTGTAGATATTTTCACAGATTTGGAGGTATGGATGGGGATACGAAGAGTGATCGACAAGATCAATGCAAATGCGATGGCGGCGTAGCGGCGAATGGCAGTGGGTAAAGATTTTTTCTAATAATAAAGAAATGATCTGTAAAACTGCACAATTTACTTTGCTATAAATGTTAATGTTGCACAAAAATAATAAATGGTTTGCAAATAGTGTTACATTGTGATATGCTTAACGTAGTTGAAGAAAGTTGCTGAGACGGTGAGTGCAAGAATGAACAACAGAAATGTTGGTATATTTTCTTGCACTTTTTTAGTTGTCTTTTTGTCTTTATTTGGTGTTAATACGAATGTGTCGACAACTGGAAACAGAAAGGATCAGAAGATGGATCAGAAATTTTATGATGCAGTGGAATCCAATCCGGTGATAGCCGCCGTGAAGGATTTTGAAGGGTTGGATAGATGTTGTCAGGTGGAAGATATAAAAGTCGTGTTTATACTATTTGGCGATGTTTGCTCGATTGATGGAATTGTGAGGAAGATTCATGAGTCCGGAAAGATTGCCATGGTACATATGGATCTGATCGTAGGTCTGAGCTCCAAAGAGATCTCCGTTGATTTTATCAAAAATAATACATACGCGGATGGGATCATTTCCACGAAGCCCACACTGATCAAAAGAGGAGGGGAGCTGGGCTTGTACACGGTTTTACGATTTTTTGTGCTGGACTCCCGTGCACTTCGTAATGTAGAAATGATGGATCATCAGTACGCCGGAGTGCGGCCAGATTTTATCGAAGTACTTCCAGGTGTGATGCCTAAAATTATTCGAAGAATTTGCAAGACGAGCAAGATTCCGGTGATTGCCGGAGGATTGATCAGTGATAAGGAAGATGTGATGGGGGCGCTCTCAGCTGGAGCGATTTCTGTGTCTTCTACGAATCAGAATGTCTGGTTTTTGTGAAAAGGAAGCGGAACTGTCTATTGTGCCGATAGACAATGAAGTGATAGATCCGGGTATCACCCGGTATAATGAAAGGACTCGCGGTAACCGCAAGTTATCTATGAAAGTATGGCTTTGTGATTGGTTATTTCGCGAGAATCGAATAGCAAAGGAGGATGAAAAGTGGCAAGATATGTGATGGCGCTGGATGCGGGCACGACGAGCAACCGATGTATTTTGTTTGACGAAAAGGGCAATATGTGTAGTGTGGCTCAGAAGGAATTTACACAATATTTTCCGCAACCAGGTTGGGTAGAGCACGATGCCGAGGAGATTTGGTCGACGCAGCTTGAAGTGGCGCAGCAGGCGATGGCGAATATCAATGCTACGGCGGCGGATATCGCGGCGATCGGCATTACGAATCAAAGAGAGACCACGATTGTCTGGGATAAGAATACCGGGAAACCCGTATCCCATGCAATTGTCTGGCAGTGCCGAAGAACTGCGGATTATGCGGACAGTCTGAAGGAGAAAGGGCTGACGGATAAGTTTCGTGAGAAGACAGGGCTGGTCATTGATCCGTATTTTTCCGGAACAAAGATCAAATGGATTCTTGACAATGTGGAAGGGGTCCGAGAGAGGGCAGAAAAGGGTGAGCTGATCTTTGGTACGGTGGAAACCTGGTTGATCTGGAAGTTGACGAAAGGTGCGGTACATGTGACAGATTATTCCAACGCTTCCCGTACGATGTTGTTCAATATCAATACGTTGAAATGGGATGATGAAATTTTGGCGGAACTTGATATTCCCCCATACATGTTGCCGGAAGCAAAACCGTCAAGTTGTGTATATGGTGAAGCAGATCCGGGATTTTTTGGCGGTCCGATTCCGATTGCGGGGGCGGCAGGAGATCAACAGGCAGCTTTGTTCGGTCAGACTTGTTTCCAGGCAGGAGAAGCGAAGAACACTTATGGCACAGGGTGTTTCCTTCTGATGAACACGGGAGAAAAGCCAGTATTTTCGAAAAATGGCCTTGTCACGACGATTGCATGGGGATTGGACGGTAAAGTCAACTATGCGCTGGAAGGGTCCATATTTGTAGCAGGAGCCTCCATTCAGTGGTTGCGGGATGAGATGAGGCTGATTGATTCTTCGCCGGATTCCGAGTATATGGCGAAGAAGGTAAGCGACACGAATGGATGTTATGTGGTTCCGGCATTTACTGGATTGGGCGCCCCTCACTGGGATGCTTATGCAAGAGGAACTATCGTGGGAATTACCCGTGGCGTTAATAAGTATCATATCATTCGTGCCACATTGGATTCACTGGCATATCAAGTGAACGACGTGTTAAAGGCCATGGAGGCAGACTCCAAAATCAAACTTGCAGCATTGAAGGTGGATGGCGGTGCGAGTGCCAATAATTTCCTGATGCAGGAGCAGGCGGATATCAGCAATGCCCCCGTACATCGTCCGATGTGTGTCGAGACAACCGCGATGGGGGCGGCCTATTTAGCAGGTTTGGCTGTCGGGTATTGGAAGAGCAAAGAAGATGTGCTTCACAATTGGGCAATCGACAGAGAGTTCACGCCGGAGATCTCCGAGGAGAAGAGAGAGTCTATGGTGAGAGGCTGGAGCAAAGCGGTAAAATGTGCCTATGGATGGGCAAAGGAAGATGAAAAGTAGAACTGGAGGATGAGCAATATGTATGACGTAATTATAATTGGCGCCGGGGTGTCTGGTTGTGCATCTGCAAGAGAAATTTCCCGATATAAGGTGAATGCATGTGTACTGGAAAAGGCGGAAGATGTATGCTGTGGGACATCCAAGGCAAACAGTGCAATTGTGCATGCGGGCTATGACGCGGCATCGGGTTCGCTGATGGCGAAGCTGAATGTACAGGGAAATGAAATGATGGAGCAGTTGTCTAAGGACTTGGATTTTGAGTTCAAGAGAAACGGCTCTCTGGTCGTTTGTAGATCGGAAGAAGACATGCCGAATCTGCAGGCATTGTACGAAAGAGGAGTCACCAATGGTGTGAAGGAACTCCGTATTCTGAACAAAGAAGAGTTAAAAGAATTGGAACCAAACATCGCCGACGATGCGGTTGCCGCTCTGTATGCACCGACAGGCGGAATCGTATGTCCATTCGGAATGAATATTGCGCTGGCGGAAAATGCTTACACGAATGGCGTGGAGTTCAAATTCAACACCGAGGTGACCGGTATTCATAAAATAGACGGCGGTTGGGCAATCGAGACGAATCAGGGAAAGTATGAGACAAAATGTGTCGTCAATGCAGCGGGAGTCCATGCGGATCTGATTCATAACATGGTAAGTGATAAGAAGATTACGATCACACCGAGAAGAGGAGATTACTGTCTGTTGGATAAGACGGCCGGGAACCATGTGTCAAGAACTATTTTTGCACTTCCTGGTAAATACGGAAAAGGAATCTTGGTTTCCCCGACGATTCACGGGAATCTGATTCTGGGACCGACGGCGATTGATATTGAGAATAAAGAGGGGACAAACACCACACGGGAAGGTTTGGATGAGGTACTTCAGAAAGCAGGAGAGAATGTAAAGAATCTTCCGATGAGATCTGTGATCACTTCTTTTGCAGGACTTCGTGCTCATGAAACAAATCATGAGTTTATCATTGAGGAAGTCGAGGGTGCAGAAGGATTTGTGGATTGTGCAGGAATCGAGTCACCAGGACTTTCCAGTTGTCCGGCAATCGGCGTGATGGTTGCAGATATTGTAAAGGGAATCCTGAATCCAGAAGAGAATCCGGAATTTGTAGGAACCAGAAAAGGAATTCTGGATCCCGACACACTGACGAAAGAAGAGAGAGATCAGTTGATTCGCGAGAATCCGGCTTACGGAACCATTATTTGCAGATGTGAGATGATCACGGAAGGTGAAATCATCGACGCAATCCGCAGGCCGCTCGGGGCAAAATCACTGGATGGAGTGAAGAGAAGAACAAGAGCCGGTATGGGACGTTGTCAGTCTGGATTCTGTTCCCCAAGAGTGATGGAGATTTTGGCACGGGAATGTAAGATGGATATGAAAGAAGTTACGAAGTCAGGCGGCAAATCTGCAATCGCAGTTGGTACAAATAAAGATTCAATTTAAAGGAGGCTTACGCAGATGAATGCATATGATATTGTGATAATTGGCGGTGGACCTGCGGGCCTTGCGGCAGCAGTTTCTGCAAAGAAAAATGGGATCGAAAGCATTTTGATTCTGGAAAGAGATAAAGAACTGGGCGGAATTCTGAATCAGTGTATTCATAATGGTTTTGGACTTCACACGTTCAAAGAAGAATTGACTGGTCCTGAATACGCAGGAAGATTTATTGAGCAGGTAAAAGAACTTGATATCGAGTATAAGTTGAATACGATGGTTATGGATATCAGTCATGATAAAGTTGTGACAGCCATGAACCGTACGGATGGTATGTTTGAGATTCAGGCCAAAGCAATTATTCTGGCGATGGGATGTCGCGAGAGATCTAGAGGCGCTCTGAATATCCCGGGATATCGCCCGGCAGGAATCTTCTCAGCAGGTACCGCGCAGCGACTGGTGAATATGGAAGGGTATATGCCGGGACGTAAAGTAGTTATTCTGGGTTCCGGAGATATTGGTCTGATTATGGCCAGACGTATGACGTTTGAGGGTGCAAAGGTACAGGTGGTAGCAGAACTGATGCCTTATTCCGGTGGATTAAAACGAAATATTGTGCAGTGTCTGGATGATTATGGGATTCCGTTGAAATTAAGTCATACAGTGGTGGATATTCGAGGAAAAGAACGATTGGAAGGTATCACCATTGCACAGGTGGATGGCAAAGGCAAACCAATTCCGGGAACCGAAGAAGATTATGAGTGCGATACACTGTTGTTGTCTGTCGGCTTGATTCCGGAAAATGAATTGTCAAACGGCATGGGTGTGGATTTGAGTCCTGTGACTTCCGGTCCGATTGTCAACGAAAGTTTGGAGACCAATATTGAAGGTGTGTTCGCCTGCGGAAATGTATTGCATGTACATGATCTGGTGGATTTCGTTTCTGAGGAAGCGACGACGGCAGGAAAGAATGCAGCGAAATATGTGAAAGATGGTGTGGGAGCAGCAGAAGGCCATATTGTAGAGTTGAAGGCTGTGGACGGTGTGCGTTACACGGTTCCATCTACGATCAATGTAGATCGCATGGAGGATATTCTAACTGTGCGTTTCCGCGTGGGTGGCGTCTATAAAAATTGTTTTGTAAGCGTTTATCTGGACGATGAGAGAATTATTCATAAGAAACGCCCGGTGGTAGCGCCTGGAGAGATGGAAGATGTGAAGCTGAAGAAAGAAAAGCTCAAAGAATATCCGAATCTGAAGACGATTACAGTAAAACTGGAAGAGGCGTAACCTGTTTGTGCTGTGAATCTTGCATAGAATGGAGGAAACAATGGAAAAAAGAGAATTGATTTGTATTGGCTGTCCAATGGGCTGTCCGCTCACAGTGGAAATGAACGGAAAAGAAGTGGTAAGCGTAGCTGGTAATACCTGTCCGCGAGGCGATGCATATGCGCGGAAAGAAGTTACGAATCCTACCAGAATCGTTACTTCTACGGTAATGGTAGAAGGCGGAACGGTGGATATGGTTTCCGTAAAGACGAAAGAAGATATCCCGAAGGATAAGATATTTGACTGTGTGAAGGCTCTGAAGGGAATTAAAGTAAAAGCTCCGATCCATATCGGGGATGTTATCGTGTCAGATGTGGCGGGCACGGGCGTGGACATCGTTGCAACGAAAAACGCATAGGTAAATTATAGTAAATCATATCGTTTTATTTTATGATCGGGTTAGATTCCTGGAAGGGATCTAACCCGAATTCTTTTCCCGGTTTCCAGGGGATTTTCCGTACAAAACATGAATAGAAATTTTTTTAAACAAAGGAAGATCTGTCAGTTTTCCATGCCATAATTTATAGAAATTTGCTTATGATACGTGTATCTCATCCGTTATATACCCGGAAAGTACATAAGAATTGAGGTAAAAAGGGCGCTGGAAAAAAGTGAAAAAGTCTATTATTTTAGAGAAAGAACGAGCAACGGCAGATATGAGAAAAGGAGAGAGATTATGGCAAATACACCGGAATGGCTCTGTAAATATCCATTTTCCAGAGAAGAAAAAAGACCATGTGTCATGAAACAGAGCGAATTGAAACAATTTCTTTACACGGAAGAATTCCCGGAGACAAGCGATTTGAACTGGCTGATTGCCAGCACAGACTCGATGACGGTGGGCGAATATCAATTGAGTCCGGGATCGCATTTTTCACCGGCGGACGTTCATGCAGGGGATGAAATTTATTATGTATTGAAAGGACAGGTGACGATGTTCCAGCCCGCGGCAGGACAGGTGATGGTAGTCGATCAGGGAGAAGGAATTTTAATGCCGAAAGGCTGTCCGCATATCGGCTATAACTTTGGCGAGACAGAGGCGCTTATGTTATACATGATCGCTCCCAAAGCGTGGGATGATGAGCATGCGGTTCCTTTAGACTATACAGGTGATATGAAAGTATACAAATATAAAGAGAGATATGAAGAGGGAGGGGTATGAAGATGGCAGTTACGATCAATCATCTTGGAACATTTCCGATATCGGGAGTGAAAGCAAGGGAGGAGGCTGCGTTTTATAAACTATCGGAGGAAAACAGTATTCGACTGATTAGCGGGGCACACACTCCTGTCTTACTTTCGGTATGGTGCAGTAATGACGTGATGCAATTTGGTACGATAAAGATACTTACCGGGGGTGCAAAGCCGCAGCAAACAGAATATGATCGGCATCCGGGCGACGCGGTGTTCTACATATTGGAAGGGCCGGTGACATTTTTTATAAAAGACCGCAAAGAAACATATGACGTGCAGCCGGGTGATTTTATGTTTATACCGGAAGGCGAAACCTATAAGATGATTAATTATTATGGCAAAACGGCAAAGGCAATTTTTGCGATCGCGCCGCAGCTTTAGATGTATTGTTATATGGAAAGTAATCATTGAAGAACATAAAGTGAAAAAACAAAATAATGAAAGAAAGTGAAACGAGGTAAAGCATATATATGGGGACCATAAAAGATTGTAAACCGGGATGGTATGACGTCGTAGTAAGACAAGAGGAAAAACTGCTTGTTGACTGCTTTTCCAGGGAGGATGCCCTGCAGCTTGGTATGCTAATCGTTCAGAATGCGAAGCGGGATTATGGAATGGGCGTCGCTGTAAAAATACAGATGGAAGGAACCACTGCCTTTTCCTGTGCCATGGGAGAAACAGGAGAACAGTCTTATATGTGGATGGCATGCAAATATAATACGTTTTTACGGACGGGAAAAAGTTCAATGCGTGTGTTAGCAGAGCGAAAGGAAAATAAAGTACCATTTGAACCATGGTGTTATCAGGGAATGAGTTATATGCTCGGCGGCGGTGCATTTCCCATTCGTAAGAGAGATGGAGAATTGATCGGTTGCATTTTGGTGTCAGGGTTGGAACATCAGGAGGATCACCAATTGATTGTGGACAGTCTGGCGCAATATTTAAAAGTGACAGTGGAATCTATTGTATAAAAGAAAGGAAAAAAGAATCATGTTAAATTTTGAATTTTATAACCCGACCAGAAATCTTTTTGGTAAAGGCTCTCTGGAGAAACTGCATGATTTGATGGAGAATTATGGTCAGAATATTCTGTTTCTATATGGAGGCGGAAGCATTAAGAGAAACGGAATTTTTGACAAAGTCATGGAACAGCTTCGCGACAAGAATGTAATTGAGATGGGAGGTGTAGAGTCGAATCCAACGCTTGACACGCTCCGCAGGTGTATTGCGAGATGCCGGGAAGAAAAGGCGGATATGGTTCTTGGCGTCGGCGGCGGAAGCGTGATGGACAGCGCGAAAATGGTTGCGGCAGGAGCGGTGTATGATGGAGATGTCTGGGATTTTCTGGCCAATCACGATCAGCTTCCTCAAAAGGCGCTGCCAGTAGCAACGGTTGTCACCATGGTGGGAACCGGGAGTGAAGTGAATCAGAACTTTGTATTGACGAATCCACAGACATGCGAGAAAGTCGGAAAAAACGGCGGGGACGCCTGCTTTCCGCAATTTGCAATCTGTGATCCAGAATATACGTATACGGTCGGCCCTTATCAGACGGCAAGCGGAGCTTTTGACACGATTGCACATGTATTCGAACATTATTTTGCGGAGGCAGATCAGTATATGCCAATCCAGGACGGTATGCAGGAAGCAATCATCCGCGCAGTGATTACAGAACTTCCGCGCGTTCTGGAAGAACCGGATCATTATGAAGCCAGAGCAAACCTGATGTGGGCGGCGCAGCAGGCTTTGTTTGGAATTGCGGACATGGGGAAAGGTCATGGAGAACGTGTGGAGCATAAGATGGAGCATATTTTGAGCGCAAAATATAATTGTGCACATGGAGCAGGTCTTGCCGTCGTGGTTCCTCCGTTCCGAAGATATATGTGTAAACTCCAACCGAAAAAATACAGACAGTTTGCCGAAAACGTATTCCATCTTGACTGTACCAGTCTTAGTGATTATGAGGCAGGCATCAAAGGAATTGAGGCGTTGGAAGCGTTTATTCATTCCGTTGGACTTCCGACAACCTTGCGGGAACTCGGGGCATCCGGACCGGACGACGTGGAGTTTTTGGCGTCGGAGCTTGTAAAACAAGGGCGTGTGACCAAGGGAACCGGCATCGGTTATAACGAATTGAAAGAAATGTACGCTTCTGTATATTGAAGAAAAAATCGGTAAGGATGATGGAGGGAGAGATTTTTGATATGACTGGAGAGAATCATAATCTGGAACATGTGGGCACAGTGGAATATGACCTGCAGTATGCGGCGCGTTCCGAAAATAATAAACTGGATATCTATTTTCCAGCGGAAAGGAGGGAAAAATATCCAGTGGCAGTCTTTATCCATGGAGGGGCTTTTTTTAAAAGCAGCAGGAAGCGTCATCTTTCGAATATCTTAGAATGCCTGTCGTTCGGGTGTGCGGTCGCAAGCATTGATTATCGCTTTAATCATGAAACGACATATCCTGGAATTCGTCAGGACTGTATCGACGCATTCAACTACCTGGCAGAAAGAAACGACATAGATGAGAAGAAAATGGTCTTGTGGGGAGAAAGTCACGGTGCATTGATTACGGATGATATTGTGATTAGCTGTGCGGAAAGACTGAAGTTTCGGCCATCTGGAGTCGTCAGCTTTTATGCGCCGATTGACATGAAAGATTTTTATTTGTATAAAGAAGAACATGGGGAACATGTATATGTGGATGGACATGAAAACGACAGTGCAATCTATGGGGCGACCGGGGAAGCGCTTTTGACAGAAATGGAAAAGTATGCGGTGCTGAGAAATGTTACGGGAAAAGAGCCGCCGTTTTTTCTGCTTCACGGCATGCAGGACGCTACGATTCCCTGTAAGTATACCGAGGAGTTTGATGCGGTATTGGCGGAGAAAAAGGTAGAGCACATCACTTGGCTGGCAGAAGAGGAGATTCATGGAATTGATTTTTATGCAGAACCAAAGTATAACACACAGGTGATGGAATTTATAAAAAGGGTGGTGGAGAGAGTATGAGTGGTTTTGGTAAAGATTTTCTATGGGGCGGCGCTGTGGCCGCGCATCAGTTTGAAGGCGGTGTGGCAGGGACGTCAAAAGGATTCAGTGTGGCGGATGTAATGACTGCCGGCAGCGCAAAACAGCCCAGAAGAATCACGGACGGCGTTTTAAAGGGTGTGTATTATCCGAATCATAAAGGGATTGATTTTTACACGCATTATAAAGAGGATATCGCGATGTTTGCAGAGATGGGATTCCGGTGTTTCCGGACCTCTATTGCGTGGAGCAGGATCTTTCCGAAGGGAACAGAACAGGAACCGAATGAAGAAGGACTCCGATTTTATGACGATGTGTTTGACGAGTTGCTGAAATATGGGATAGAACCTGTCGTTACATTGTCACATTTTGAGATGCCGTACTATCTGGCCAAAGAATGTAGGGGATTCTTAAATCGTAAAACGATCGACTGTTTTATACGATTCGCGAAGGTATGCTTTGAAAGATACAAGAGTAAAGCGAAATACTGGATGACCTTTAATGAAATCAACAATCAGATGAACTATAAAAATGATCTTTTTGGATGGACAAATTCTGGCGTACATTTTGGGGAATATGAGAACCCGGAGCAGGCCATGTATCAGTGCGCGCACTATGAACTGGTTGCCAGCGCTCTTGCTGTGAAAGCGGGTCATGAAATAAATCCGGAATTTCAGATCGGAAATATGATCGCGATGGTTCCAATCTATCCTTATTCCTGCAGGCCGGCAGATATGGTGGTACAGGTACAGGCGATGCATGATCGGTGGTTTTTCTGTGATGTACAGTGCAGAGGACATTATCCGAATTACGCGTTAAAAATGTTTGAGCGGAAGAACTATCATTTGGATATCACGGAAGAAGATATGCAGGCGCTCGGAGAAGGCTGTGTGGATTATATTGGATTTTCCTATTATATGAGCAATACGGTCCGTGCAGATGTTACAAATGATGTTTCTCAAAAAGTAGACGCGAGCAATTCACACACGGTGGAAAATCCATATATCCAGGTATCGGACTGGGGTTGGGGAATCGACCCGGAAGGCTTGCGGTATGCGCTGAATATACTGTACGAGAGGTATGAGAAACCGCTGTTTATCGTGGAAAACGGTTTTGGCGCCATCGACAAATTGGAGGAAGACGGGAGTGTGAAAGATCCGTATCGTATCGCGTATTTGAAGGCGCATATTGAGGAAATGAAAAAGGCGGTTCTTGAGGACGGCGTGGAGTTGTTGGGATATACAGTCTGGGGGTGTATTGACTGTGTGTCTTTTACGACTGGAGAGATGAAGAAGCGGTATGGATTTATTTACGTGGATCGTGACGATGAAGGGAACGGTACGTACAAACGCAGTAAAAAGCAGAGTTTTGACTGGTATCAAAAGGTCATTTCGTCCAATGGGGAATGTCTGGAGATGCAGGAAGTTGCCGCAGAGTAAAGGGTAAAACAGAGCATGGAAAACACCGGAAAAACAGATACAATAAATCTATAATAACCGTCCAAAGATAAAACATCCAAGGCGGAAGTCATAAAGGAAAGGAGTAGATGAAGGAGAGGATGGAATATATTACATTAAAAGGCTCGAAACAGAAAGTCTCCAGAATCAGCCTGGGAACCATGAATATTGTCAGCAGACATGTGGATGAGAATGGGAATAAATCTTATTCGGGAAAGAGCGTGGAGGAAGTGGAGGAACTGATCAAGGGCGCTCTGGATTTGGGCATTAATCTGATTGACACAGCGGATATCTATGGGCATGGACTCTCTGAAAAGCTGATTGGAGAAGTGATCAAAAGAAATCCGGGTATTCGGGAAAAAATGCTGATTCAAACAAAATGTGGTGTGGTTTCCACAGAAGAGGAGCGAAACTATAATTTTGACGGCGATTATATTATTCAGTGCGTGAATGCTTCATTGGAGCGTCTGCGGACGGATTATATCGACATTTTCTTGCTGCACAAACCAGATCCGTTATACGATCCCGGAGACATTGGTCAGGCATTTGAACGGCTTTATGAAGAGGGAAAAGTCTTAAACTTTGGTGTTTGCAATCTTACAAGCATGCAGACGGCATTGATTCAGAAACATTGCAAGAGGCCGATCGCAGTATCTCAAGTACAGCTTTCTATGGTACATACCTTGCTGATTGATTCCACACTGAATTGTAATACGAATTCTGAATTTGGGATCGACAGAGACAGTGGGCTGATGGATTACTGCAGGCTGAAGGATATCCGGATGGAGGCATACAGCATTGCAGTCCCGGTTCCTCATAAAGGGACATTTATTGACAATCCGGAATATGCAGAACTCAATGCGGTGATGGACAGGCTCTGCGAAAAGTATCATACCAATAAAAACGCTCTCACGGTAGCGTGGATTTTGCGCCATCCGGCGGGAATTATTCCGACGATTGGGACGACGAAACTTTCGAGGGTGAAAGATTCTCTGGACGCGTTGAATTATACGTTGACGCGCCAGGAATGGTACGATCTGTATCTGGCGGCAAATCATCCATTGTGGTAAATGACGGAAGCGTTTTTGAAAGATTACAAATAGTTGCCGCAGGCTATCGTTAGTGCAAAGGTAAAACAAGGCATAGAAAAAGAAATGGAATCTTGGTAAAATAAAAATAACTTAAATGACTGTTTTGGCCAGGACGGAAGATAAGTTTGGTGTAAATAGAATAAAAAGCAAATACGATAGCGGGGCAAAGAGATGGCATCAAAAAATAATTTGAAAGTACTTAACAAAATGCTGAAAAAAAACAAGTATGACAAGCAGCGAAGTGGAGACGATTCTTGGTGTCAGTAATAAAACCGCCCGTAAGATGATTGCACTGTTGAGCGACGAGATTGCGGAGCATGGAGCAAAGATTGAAGCAAAGCCAGGCAAAGGCTATCAACTGGAAATCTGGGACAGAAAAGTGTTCGAGGAATATCTGGATCATTTTCAGGATCTTGAGACCGGTGATATAGAAAACCGTGAGGAGTATCTGATACGTCTCTTTCTTGAGACAGACGGTTACCTTAAGACCGAGGACCTTATGGAAGAGATGTACGTTTCCCGGAAAATGATCAGCAAGGCTCTGAAAGAAGTAGAAGTTTTTCTGGAAGAATACGGACTTGAAATTCAAAGAAGACCGCATTATGGTATGAAAGTCGTCGGAAGAGAGTCCGATTTCAGAAGGTGCTTATCGGAACTGGCAAGCGAATATGATCAGACAACGGTGAAGGCGGAGATCAAAACAGCCGTAAAAGAGATCTTTCAAAAGTATGGCATAAAGATGCCGGAATTTTCGATCAATACTTTTTTGAATTATATGCAGATTTCTGTTGATAGATTTCTGAAAGGAAAAGAAACAGATCTCAATCCAGAGAACTATCAGGAATACCTGTCTGTTTTCAGTGAGAAAGACAGGATGGCGGCAGAGGAGTGCCTGAAAGTGATGGAGGCCATATATGACGGCGTATCTTTTCCTCAAAGCGAAATTATGGGGATTGCATTGAACATTGCCGGTAAAAAATATTATGAGAGCAGCCGCAACTTTGTCATCAGTCAGGAAATTCATGATCTGGTGACGGAAATTTTTGACAGTATCTATGAGACGTACCGGATTGATTTCCGTAATAATCTGGAACTTTATATGATGTTGGTAAAACATTTGATTCCGTTGAGCCTTCGGCTGCGTCACGGCAATATGATTAAGAATCCGATTTTAGATGAAGTGATGGTGGAATATCCGTTTACGTTCAGTATTGCTTCCGGGATCAATTATCTTTTTGAAAAATATTATGCGAAGCGCCTCTCAAAAGATGAACTCGGTTATATTGCGATCGTTTTTCAACTGGGGATTGAGCGGAATAAAAAACAGGAAAATAATAAGAGAAATATTGTGTTGGTCTGCACTTCCGGCAATGTGTTTTCAAGATTTTTTAAGTTTCGTTTTCAGGAAAATTTTAAAGATTGGATTGGGGAGGCGAACACTTGTGATTATCAGGATCTGGGAGAATATGATTTTTCTGGTGTCGATTGTGTGTTCTCCACGGTTCCCGTTGATATTGAGCTTCCGGTACCGGTATATCAGGTGGATTATTATCCGGACGAAGAAGAAATTGATAATATACGAAAAGTGTTAAAAAAATCCGGAAATATTTTGGAGAAATATTTTTCCGAACAACTATTTACAGCGGATATGGAGGCTGCGGATAAAACAGAAGTAATACGACAGATGTGCGATAGAATTCGAGAGGTTAAGCATGTCCCAGAAGAGTTTTATGAATTGGTGATGAAAAGAGAGAGTCTGCTGCAGACGGCTATGGGATGGAGAGTGGCAGTGCCTCACCCGTATCGTTCTGTCACAGAAGAGACTATTATCAGCGTTGCCGTTCTGAACAAACCGATTGTATGGAATGACAGCGATAAAGTTCAGGTAATATTTTTAATTGCTGTGTCCGATAAGGATAAAGTGAATCTGGAAAAGTTTTATGAGGAATTTTTCAAACTGGCGCTTACAAAGGAGAATATTGTGCGGTTGATAAAAGAGCCGACATATGTGAATCTGATTCATATATTGGGCGAGCGGTAAATCTGCATGCGATTGTTGTTTGGCGGAGAATTTTTATAAGGATGGACCCGCTTATAATGGAGGAAAAACTATGAGCAAGTTAGATAAAATAATTGAAAAACTGGATCCTGTTTTTGGAAAAATCGGAAATGAGATCCATCTACTGGCGATCAGGGACGCGTTGATGTCCATGATTCCATTTTTGGCAATCAGTGGTGTTTGTACATTTTTCAGTGCAATTTTTTTCACGGAAACAAGTTTTATTGGAAAGATGATGGATCCGGTGTCCATAGCCAATATAGCGTCGTTCTTTCAACGAATTGGAAACGGAACGATCAGTCTGATGTCCGTGTTGCTTGCGGTAATGATTCCGTATTTTATGGGAAAACAGAGAGGGTATCATAATCCATTGATTCTTTCGGTGACCAGTCTGGCGTTGTTTTTCGTGTTCAATCCGCTGGACGGCGGTTCCGCATATTTTGGCACACAGGGAGCGCTGCTCGCAATGATCATTGGGCTGACTTCATCAGAGCTGTTTATAAAACTGGCTCAAAATGAAAAACTGAAGATAAATGTTGGAAATAATGTTCCGGAAGCTGTGAAGAATTCTTTCGATACATTCATTATCATTATTGTTGAACTGGTTCTGTACTCTTTGATCGCGACGATTCTTTCTGTCACGACCAGTATGGAGGCAATTGAATTGATCTCTAACATACTGCAAAAACCGCTTGTAAATATTGGAGCTACCCTTCCAGGGGCAATTATTTATACGGTCGTGCAGACGATCCTCTTTAACTTTGGAATTCATCCGGGAGCGATTGTATCGCCGATCGAGAGCGTTTTTACGATGGCGATAGAGGAAGGTAAGATTATTAACTATTCATTTATTACTACGTTCGGGCAGATGGGCGGAACAGGCGCGTGTCTCGGACTCTTAATAGTCCTTCTGTTCCTGGCGAAAAGAAAAGAATTGAAAGCTGTGGGACGCGTGGCGGTATTGCCGACACTCTTCAATATCAACGAGCCGTTGTCCTTTGGAATTCCGATCGTGTTTAATCCGATTATGATGCTTCCATTTATGATTTGTCCGCTGGTTAATACGATTTTTGCGTACATAGTTACAAAGTTAGGTTTCTTATCGGTATTTACAAATATTATCACATGGTCCACACCGCCGTTTATCAAAGGATATATCGCAAGCAACGGAGATTTCAGGGCTATTATTATAGAATTGATCTGTATGGTATGCGACATCTTTATCTGGTTGATCTTTCTCAGAGTATATGAGAAACAACTGGAAAAAAATGAAATGGCAGAGGTATAAGAAAAGTGATTTCATAAGAAAGGAGAGAGAAGAAATATGACGAATTTATTGGTTTGTTGTTCGCAGGGAATGTCCTCCAGTGCATTGATGCAGAAAATGAGAAATTATATAGAGCAGGAAGGAATCGAGGCGACGGTCAAAGTGGTGACGACTGCTCAGATTATGGGTAGAGAATGTGAATTTGACGCGGTATTGATCGGACCTCAGATCCGATTTGAAAAAAATAAGATCCAGAATGCATTTCCGGATAAAGTAGTAGAAATGATACCGATGCAGCTTTACGGCAGATTGGACGGGGAAGCGGTTGTAAAATTCGCATTGAAACTTCTGGAAGAAAAGAAAGGATAGAATAAAATGGGAGAGTTGGTTGAATTGAAAAGTATGGACTCAGAAAATCTGGAAGAACTTTTGATGCTTCTGATCACAAACGGGGGAGGAGCAAAAGCTTCATATATAGATGCGATTCAATGTGCGAGAGAAGGGAATTATGAACAGGCCAGAGAGTTGTGCGACACCGGAACAAAGATGTACGAAGAAGCACACAGTATACATTTTGCCATGATAGGGAGAGAAGATTTATGTCCTCAGACCCAAATGGAGAGAATGTTGTTGATTCATGCGGAAGATCAGCTCAACAGTGCGGAAACTTTTAAAATTCTCGCGGAAGAATTTATCGAGTTATATAAGAAGCTTGACAGATAGAACAGAAATGAGGAAAAGATGAAAATTGGTATTGTTGGATCAGGAATGATCGTAAGATTTGTTTTAGAACATGTATGGAATATGTTTGAGCATATAGAGGCGGCGGCTATCTGGTGTCGGGAAATTGATAAAGAAGACGCGGAAGCGATCGCGGTCGATTGTCGCATAGAAAAAGTCTACGTTGATTATGAAGCATTTTTGAAGGATGACAGTTTTGACTTTGTATATATCGGCCTGGTAAACTCCTTGCATTACATATATTCTATGAGGGCGTTGCAGGCTGGAAAGAGTGTGATCTGCGAGAAACCATTTACGTCCACGGCAGGGCAGGCAAAGGAATTGTTGAAAGTTGCAAAATAGAAGCAGGTGTATGTGTTTGAATCCATACTGCCGTGGTATTCCGACAATTATGACGCGATCAGAGAGAATCTTGCAAAAGTCGGTGATATTCGTATGATTCAGGTGAACTTTTCACAGTATTCCAGGAGATACCAGAGTTATAAGGAGGGGAAGGTTCTTCCTGTATTCGATCCCCAGTTGGATGGCGGAGCACTTTATGATCTTGGTGTATACAGCGTGCATTGGGTGATGGGTCTTGTTGGAATCCCACAAAGGACGGTATATTTCCCCAATATAGGTTATTCGGGAGTTGATACTTCCGGCACGTTGGTAATGGATTACGGCACATTTCAGGCGGTCTGCTCTACGGCAAAGGATTCTCAGTCGCCGGGACGCTGCGTCGTGCAGGGCGATGAGGGGTATATTTTGATGGAATCTCATCCGGGTGAGTGCCATAGGATAAGCCTGAAAGAAAATGGAAAGGATGCGGTAGAACTTGACAGAATCCCACTTGGAGAACCATTTGCGAATGTATATAAAAGAATACTCCCCATTGTGGAGTCCGACGGATATGATACCTGTTACGCGATGATGGAGAAGGTAATTGAAGTGATGCAGGTGATGGAAGAAGCGAGAAAAAATGCAGGAATTCAGTTTTCCTGCGATTAGAATACAGGAGGAATTTCAGAATGAAGAAAGTACTTATCGTAGGCGGGACAGGAACAATCTCCGGCCCTGTTGCAAAGATGTTGGACGAAGATCAGAATGTGGAATTGTATCTGGTCACAAGAACGGGAGCAAGTGAGGAACTGTCAGATCAAGTGAAATATATCAAGGTAGATATCAAGGCGGATCCAGAGTCCGTGAAAGAGCAGATTCAGGGATATGAGTTTGATTCGGTCATTCATTTTATTGTCATGAATCTTGAGGATGCGAAGAACAGCGTCGATATCTTCCGGGATCATACGAAACAGTTTATTTTGATCAGTACCGTGGATGCGCTGGATCATCGTTTTAACTGCGTGGTGGACGAGACGATGCCGTACGGGAATCAGTTTTATGACTATGGACAGAATAAGGAAGCAGTGGAAAAATATTTTCTGTCAGAGTACGAAAAAGGGTTTCCGGTTACGATTGTTCGGCCGACGCAGACATACTCGAAGAACAAGA
Source organism: Hespellia sp. (assembly GCA_022790755.1). Taxonomy (GTDB): domain Bacteria; phylum Bacillota; class Clostridia; order Lachnospirales; family Lachnospiraceae; genus Mediterraneibacter_A. Next base: position 22,047 of record JAAVXR010000097.1, read on the forward strand.
TTCCGCTGAGTATCAAAGGAAAATCATGCTGGTCGGTAGTTTCCCGTATGCTTCGCGGGAAAGAGGTGATCATTCACGGAGATGGACAGGGGGTGTGGGCGAGTACGCATGCAGACGATTTTGCGCCGTTGTTTTGTCCTTTGATCGGTGAGACAAAAACGATCGGGGAAATCTATCAGGTGATGAATCCGGCGCCCATGACATGGGATATGATTTATCAGAATCTTGCAGAATTATTGGGTGTAGAATATAAGCCTGTCTATATCAGTACGTATTTACTGGAGAAATCGAAAGTATATGGATGGAAAGGTTCGATTCACGGCGACAAACATTTCTCCTGTATCTTTGATATTGCAAAGGTGAAAGCGTTCTGTCCGGATTACGAGCCTAAGATTGATATCCGAACCGGTTTGAAGATGTTTCTGGAATTCATGGAAAAGCATCCGGAACAAAAGGTGGAAGATCCGGCTTTCGATGAGTGGTGCGATAGGACGATTGCCCGGTATAAAGAGTGTTTTGGTGAGTTTGTGAAAGATATCTGATAGACGACTGTTCAGAAAACAGCAGAATTTCACAGTAAAATTTACTTGCATTTCATATCGAAACCGTGTACAATGAACGAAAAATAGAACAGACGGGAGCTTGTATGACAGGCTGAGAGGAAGGTATGACCTTCGACCGATAACCTGATTTGGATAATGCCAACGTAGGGATGCCTGAGCAGAAGGTGGATTTTAGTGGGAAGTTACCAGATCGGTAGCTTCCTTTTTTAGTGTGCTCGCCACGGGCGCGCTCTATCGGGTGTGAGGAAGTCCCGCAGGGAAGATTTGTAATTTCTCGATTTGCAATTTCTTGCGGCATGGATTGCAGTATCAGGTGGTGAAAAGAGGTGAAAATATGGTAAAAGTAAACGGTAAAAACCTGGATCTGGCCGGCTTAACGTTGGAAGAATATCTGCTTTCTGCGGGGTATGATCTTGCGCGGGTTGCAGTGGAATGCAATGGAGAGATCGTTCCAAAAGCGCAGTATTCTCAGATGACGTTAAAAGATGGCGACAGTGTGGAAGTCGTCAGTTTTGTGGGAGGTGGTTGAACTGATACCTACAGAAAAAGAGATCATGGAGGCATTGAAAGAACGGCACGGACAGGAATTGCAACATAAGTTTTCCGCGGCTAAAGTCGCTGTGTGCGGGCTTGGAGGCCTGGGGTCGAATATAGCCATAGCGCTTGCCCGTGCTGGTGTTGGAAAACTTCTCCTGGTGGATTTTGACAGGGTGGATATCACCAATCTTCACCGGCAGCAGTATAAAGCGTCGCAGATCGGCAGGTATAAGACGGATGCTTTGTGTGAAAACCTGAGGGAAATCGCACCTTATGTCACCCTTGAACAATGTACGGTTCGAGTGGATGAGAAAAATGCAGAAGAGTTGTTGAAAAATGTGGATATTGTGTGTGAGGCTTTTGATGATGCCAGGTGTAAGGCGATGTTGGCAAACGTTGTACTGGAGAGGCTGCCGGGGAAATATCTGGTGGCGGCGTCCGGAATGGCGGGACTTGGAAGTGCAAATATGATAAAAACGAGGAAAATGACGAAGCATTTTTATCTGTGCGGCGACGGGAGCAGCGATGTGAACGATGGCCTGGGGCTGGTGTCTTCCCGCGTCATGCTCTGTGCTGCGCATCAGGCGCATATGGTTCTGCGGATTCTGGCAGGAGAGATGGAAGTTTGAAGAGAAAGAAGGTATCAAAAGATGAATCAAGAAATGAATCAAGATAAACTGGTCATTGGCGGACATGAATTTCATTCCCGTTTTATTCTGGGTTCGGGGAAATATTCTCTGAAACTGATCGAGGCGGCAATAAAGGACGCGGGAGCGGAGATCATTACGCTTGCCGTTCGCCGTGCAAACACCAAAGAGAAAGAAAATATTCTGGATTTTATCCCTGAGGGTGTCACGCTGCTTCCCAATACGAGCGGCGCGAGAACCGCAGAGGAGGCGGTCCGCATCGCGAGACTTGCGAGGGAACTCGGCTGTGGGAATTTCGTCAAAATCGAAATCATGCGTGATTCGAAATATTTGCTTCCTGACAATCAGGAAACGATCAAAGCAACCGAAATCCTTGCGAAAGAAGGCTTTGTGGTGATGCCATATATGCATCCCGATTTGAACGCTGCCCGGGATCTCGTAAATGCCGGAGCCGCTGCCGTGATGCCGCTGGCGGCGCCGATTGGTTCCAATAAAGGATTGGCGGCCAGAGAATTTATCCAAATCCTGATTGATGAAATTGAGCTTCCCATCATCGTAGACGCGGGGATCGGCAGGCCGTCGCAGGCCTGTGAAGCGATGGAAATGGGTGCGGCCGCTGTCATGGCGAACACTGCGCTCGCGACGGCGGGGGATCTTCCACTGATGGCGTCGGCTTTCGGACAGGCAGTGGAAGCGGGACGAAAGGCTTACCTTTCCGGTCTGGGTCGGGTGCTCACCCGGGGAGCTTCCGCATCGGATCCTCTGACTGGGTTTCTGAGAGACTGAGGAGGCGTTTGGGATATGGAAAATCATTTTTTTGTAGATGCAAAGGAGTTATCAGCCGAGGCGCTTGCCAGGAAGCATCGGCTTGAGTCTGATCCATCGTCACGAAGTAATCCTATGGAATATCTGCCGGATATGGAGGAAATAGAATCGGATATTTGCGCGCAGGTCATGAAGCGGATGCATTCTTATGACTATTCCCGCTATTCGGCAGATGATGTCAAAGAGGCTTTGGAACATGAGAACTGCACGGTGGAAGATCTGAAAGCTCTATTGTCTCCGGCGGCAGAACCATTTCTGGAACAGATGGCGCGAAGGGCAAGCGTTGAGACAAGCAAACATTTCGGAAACACGGTTTATCTGTTCACGCCGCTTTATATCGCAAACTACTGTGAGAATTATTGTATATACTGTGGATTCAATTGCTATAACCATATTCAGCGGATGAAGCTGAGGATGGAGCAGATAGAACAGGAAATGAAAGTCATTGCCGACAGTGGCATGGAAGAAATTCTCATTCTTACCGGAGAGAGCCGTGCACAAAGCGACGTGCATTATATTGGCGAGGCCTGTAAGCTGGCAAGGCAGTATTTTCGTATGGTGGGCCTCGAAATCTATCCGGTGAATACGGAGGAATATCGCTATCTTCATGAATGCGGTGTGGATTATGTCACGGTATTTCAGGAAACTTATGATGTGGACAAGTATGAGACACTGCATTTGGCGGGGCGTAAACGTGTATGGCCTTATCGGTTTGATGCACAGGAGCGCGCGCTGAGAGGGGGTATGCGAGGCGTTGCTTTCTCGGCGCTTCTCGGGCTGGCGGACTTTCGGAAGGATGCTCTGGCAAGTGCGCTGCACGTGTATTATCTGCAGAAGAAATATCCGTATGCGGAAATGTCGCTGTCCTGTCCGAGACTTCGACCGATTGTCAATAACGATAAGATCAATCCTTTGGATGTTCATGAAAAGCAGCTTTGCCAGATTTTATGCGCATATCGAATTTTTCTGCCGTTTGTCGGCATTACGGTATCTTCCCGCGAAAGCACCGAATTTCGCAATGGAATCGTTAAAATTGCGGCGACAAAAGTTTCTGCGGGCGTATCCACAGGGATTGGCGACCATGAGCAAAAATATACAGGGAAGGAGACAGAAAACGCTGCAGGAGACGAACAGTTTGAAATCGACGATGACCGCAGTCTGGAGAAAATGTATCAGGATATTGTCGGAGAAGGTCTGCAGCCGGTTCTGAATGATTATCTATATGTATGATGATAGGTTTGATATTTTGTGTGTCACCAATCGTCTGCTCTGCAAAGAGGCGTTTTTAGAACGTATTGAGAAAATAGCACTGGCAAAACCGACGGGGGTCATTTTGCGGGAAAAGGATTTGAATGAGACGGATTACAGGGAACTGGCAAAACAGGTAATGGAACGATGTGAAAAACATCACGTTCGCTGCATTTTGCACAGTTATGCGGATGTTGCTGCAACATTAAATTGTCCTGCTCTGCATCTCCCACTTCCAGCGTTACGAGTCCTTTCCTCGGAGAAAAAAGCAGTTTTTTCGATGCTTGGGGCATCCTGTCATTCTGTGGAAGAGGCGGTGGAAGCAGAGGCTTTGGGATGTACTTATATCACGACGGGGCATATATTTGCTACGGACTGTAAAAGCGGCGTACCCGGACGAGGAATCGACTTTTTGGAAAGGGTCTGCGAAAGTGTTTCCGTTCCGGTTTATGCGATTGGGGGAATTACAACGGATACCATTGCGAAAGTGCGGAAAAGCAAAGCCGCGGGCGCCTGTGTGATGAGTGGATTGATGACATGTGAAAATGTAAGAGTATATCTGGAAAACTTAAAATGAATTTAGAAGATTCGAGTGTCAAAAGGTGCTTTTTCAGTGTGCTGATATCAGTTTTGAAAAGCTCATTTTGACTGCGATATCATATTCGGAACGGAAATAGAATAGGAGGAACACATGAGAAATTATACGACGCAAATGGATGCTGCGAGAAAAGGGATTCTTACCCCTGAGATGAAAAAAGTTGCGGCAAAGGAATATCGGACCGAAGAAGAAATCAGGGAACTGGTTGCTAAGGGACAGGTGGTGATCTGTGCAAACAGGCTGCACACCTGCATAGAGCCGAATGGAGTGGGGTCTATGCTGCGCACAAAAATCAATGTCAATCTTGGGGTGTCCAGAGATTGCAAAGACTATGATGTGGAAATGAAAAAGGTAATGGCGGCAGTAAATATGGGAGCGGAAGCGATCATGGATCTTTCATCGCATGGCAACACGCAGCCATTTCGAAAAAAACTTACCAGCGAGTGTCCGGCTATGATTGGCACTGTTCCGGTTTATGACAGTGTTATTCATTACCAGAGAGATCTTGCTACGCTCAGCGCGAAGGATTTTATTGATGTGATTCGGTTACATGCGGAGGATGGCGTAGATTTTGTGACGCTGCACTGTGGGATCACCAGGAAGACCATTGAGCAGATTCGAAAACATAAAAGAAAGATGAATATTGTATCCAGAGGAGGGTCTCTTGTCTTTGCCTGGATGAGCATGACGGGGGAGGAGAATCCATTTTATGAATACTTTGACGAGATTCTTGACATTTGCAGGGAATATGATGTAACCATTTCTCTTGGAGACGCCTGTCGTCCAGGATGTCTTGCAGACGCAAGCGATGTGTGTCAGATCGAGGAACTTGTTCGACTTGGCGAACTGACGAAACGCGCCTGGGAAAAAGATGTTCAAGTGATGGTAGAAGGACCAGGCCATGTGCCGTTGGATCAGATCGAAGCGAATATGAAGCTCCAGCAGACCATTTGCATGGGAGCACCATTCTATGTACTTGGACCGATCGTCACCGATATTGCGCCTGGGTATGATCATATCACTTCCGCGATTGGAGGCGCTATCGCTGCATCCGCAGGCGCCGCCTTCCTCTGCTATGTGACCCCGGCAGAACATCTGGCCCTGCCCAATGTGGAGGATGTGAAGCAGGGAATTATTGCCTCGAAGATAGCCGCGCATGCGGCGGATATTGCCAAAAAAGTTCCTCATGCAAGAGATCTGGACGATACTATGGCTGATGCCAGACGTACCTTTGACTGGGAAAAACAGTGGGAATGTTCTATAGATCCGGAAACTGCGAAACATATTCGTGAGGAAAGAGCGCCGGAACATGAGGATAGCTGTTCCATGTGCGGGAAATTCTGTGCCGTACGGAGCATGAACAAAGCGCTCAGCGGAGAGTATATTGATATATTGTAGAAGGATTTCAATCGAAGACTTCTCAAAATCACCTCTTGCAGTCTCCACCCTACTTGTGCTACTATAAATATAACAAATGTCGGGATACATAAGAAAAGGTGAGAATATGATCATTGAAATTGATTTTAACAGCGATGAGGCAATATATGTCCAGCTTTGTAATCAAATCATTCTGGGAATTGCGACTTCGGTATATCAGGAGGGAGACACTCTTCCCTCGGTGCGACAGATGGCAGATACCATAGGGATTAATATGCATACAGTGAACAAAGCGTATGCTGTTTTGAGACAGGAAGGTTTTATTCAGCTTGATCGAAGGAGAGGCGCTGTCATAGCTGTCGATATGGATAAGCTAAGAGCTATGGAAGATATGAAGATGCAAATGAGACTTCTCCTGGCACAGGGAAGATGTAAAGGAATTACGAAAGATGAAGTACATACGCTGATAGATGATCTTTTTGAAGAATATAAGTAGCAGGAGGCATATATGCAGAATCAATTTACAAAGCAGGCGGAACAAGCGATTCAATATGCAGGGACAATGGCAAAGAAAATGAAACATCCGTATGTTGGAACAGAACATTTATTATTAGGGCTGCGGCATGAATTTACAGGTATGGCAGGTCAGGCTTTGGCAATGTATGGGGTGGAAGAAGAGAAGCTGTTAAAGATTATGGATGAATTGGTAGTGCCACAGGAAAACACTACTTATAAGAAGAAACCAGAAGAAAGTCCGCGGCTAAAATATCTGTATGAGAACAGTAAGAAAGAAGCAGCTCATTTTGCTGCAGAAAAGATTGGTACGGAACATATGCTGCTTGCTATGATTCACGACGTAGATTGTGTGGCAACCAGGATTTTGATTACATTGAATATTAATCTGCAGAAGGTATTCCTGGAGATTATGAATGCATTGGGAGAGGATCCGAAGGAATACCAGGAAGAGATGCAGGAGGAGTATCATAAGAAGAACGATACGCTGCATCAGTATTGTACGGATCTGACGAAACGTGCGAAAGAAGGAAAGGTAGATCCAATCATTGGACGGCAGCAGGAAATTGACCGTTTGATGCAAATTCTGAGCAGAAGGACAAAAAATAATCCCTGTCTGGTGGGAGATCCTGGAGTCGGGAAGACGGCAATTATAGAAGGTCTTTCTTCACGAATTGTACAAGGAGTTGTACCAGAACATATGAAAGAAAAGAGGATTTATTCTCTGGATCTTCCGGGTTTGATTGCAGGATCAAAGTATCGGGGAGAATTTGAGGAGCGTATGAAAGGGCTCATTGCGGAAGTGGAAGCGGACGGCGATGTCATTTTGTTTTTAGACGAAGTGCATACGATGATTGGAGCAGGCGGTGCGGAAGGAGCGATTGATGCATCCAGTATTCTCAAGCCGGCGCTTGCTCGTGGGGAACTTCAGTTGATTGGAGCGACAACGATTGCAGAATATCGGAAATACATCGAAAAAGATGCAGCTTTGGAGAGGCGGTTTCAGCCGGTGATGGTTGAGGAACCGTCCAAAGAAGAATGTCTAGATATTTTGAAAGGGATCCAGGAAAAATATGAAGCGCATCATAAGGTTTCCATTACGCAGGAAGCTCTGGAAGCTGCAGTGCGTCTTTCGATGCGGTATATTAATGATCGAAATCTTCCGGATAAAGCGATTGATGTTTTAGATGAGGCCTGTTCAAAGGTGGGAATGCGCGGTTACCAAGCGCCGGAGATACTAGAGAAATTGGAAGAAACGGTACAAAATCTTATACAAATGAAAGAGCATGCAATACAGGAAGGGGATTTTCAAGAGGCTTCTATTCTGAATATAGAACAACAAAAGGCTGAACAGAAATTGGAACAGCAGAAAAAGCGAATTGACAGATATCATCATTCACATCAGTTGGAGGTGACGGAGGATGATATTGCAGAAGTTGTGGCAGTCTGGACAAAAGTACCGGTGCAGCGTCTGATGGAATCGGAGACAAACCGACTCAAGAGACTGGAAAGTGTGTTGCATAAACGTGTGATTGGGCAGGATGAGGCAGTTCGGGCAGTGGCAATGGCTGTCAAACGGGGACGTGTTGGCTTGAAAGATCCCAAACGACCGATCGGTTCATTTCTGTTCCTTGGACCAACCGGGGTTGGAAAGACAGAATTATCCAAGGCGTTAGCAGAAGTATTATTCGGAAAGGAAAGTTCTCTGATTCGGGTAGATATGTCGGAATATATGGAATCCCACAGCGTATCCAAAATGATTGGATCGCCGCCAGGATATGTAGGACATGAAGATGGAGGGCAGCTCAGTGATCAGGTAAGAACTCATCCTTATTCTGTAGTGCTGTTCGATGAGATCGAAAAAGCACACCCTGATGTATTTAACATATTACTGCAAGTGCTGGATGATGGACATATCACGGATTCTCAGGGACGCAAGGTGGATTTTAAAAACACGGTTATCATTATGACTTCCAATGCAGGGGCTAAAGCAATTGTGGATCCGAAAAAGCTCGGGTTCGCGGTGGAGAAGGATGAGGCTGCCGATTATAAAAGGATGAAACAGAACGTAATGGCTGAGGTAAAGCAATTATTTCGACCAGAATTTCTGAATCGAATTGATGAAATTATTGTATTCCATTCGCTCGGAGCGGAAGAAATGAAGAAGATTGTAGGTTTATTATGTAAAGAATTTACAAAGCGAGTGGAAGAACAGATGGGAATACAGTTGAAGATTCGTGATTCTGTGAAAAAGCTGATTGTTGAAAAAGGAACAGATACAAAATTCGGTGCGCGTCCTCTGCGCAGAGCGTTGCAAACGGAACTGGAAGATAAATTGGCTGAGGCTATTTTGAATGAAGAGGTCAGTGCAGGGCAGAGAATCGAAGCGGGAGTTTCTAAAAAAGAGATTAAATTTATAGTGATGGATACAAAAAAGTAGAAAAAGCGAATGATTTATTATATAATACTTTCAAAACTAAATAGAGATCGAAATTACCCAGGAGGAAAAGAAAAATGACAGTTATCAAAGAATTATTACGGACAGAGGAGGACAACACTCTGAGTTTTGGTGATTATTCTCTCAGTAAAAAAACTAAATTGGATAATTTTGAATTTGAAGGCGATATCTATAAAGTAAAAACCTATCAGGAAATCACGAAACTTGAAAAAAATGGAATGTTTGTCTATGAATCTGTTCCTGGAACTGCAGTGGAGCAATTAAAGATGACAGATCAGGAAGTGACTTTTTTTGTGTCGGCGCCAGAAGATGTTCAGTTCACTTTGGAACTGGAGCCGGAGTGTGAATATGAAGTATTCATAGGTGGAGAGGCTGTCGGAAAGATGACGACAAATTTGAGTGGAAAGTTGAGTGTAAGTCTGGAACTCAGCGAAGGGGAACGTACTGCTGTGAAGGTGGCAAAGTGCTAGAAAGAGATTAGAAAGATGGGGCAGTCGGGAAATGTTTTGTTTTCCGTATTGCCCCATTATAGATTTAGAAGAAGAATATCAGGAAAAGAGAGCGATGGCAAAGAAAAAGAGTGTATTCTTCTGTCAGAATTGTGGACATGAAGAAAATAAATGGTTGGGACAGTGTCCAGCCTGTAAAGAGTGGAATACATTTGTGGAAGAGCGGGTGGTCTCTGTGAAAGGAAGTTCTGCGGGAACGCTGAAAACACCGGAGGTTTTGTCGTTGGATGAAGTGGAAAGTGATGATAGCGCGAGAGTGCAGACCGGGATACGGGAGTTGGACCGGGTGTTAGGCGGTGGGATTGTTCCGGGTTCGCTCGTACTTGTCGGCGGAGATCCTGGAATTGGGAAGTCTACTTTGTTGCTGCAGGTTTGCCAGCATTTGGCTGGACAGCAGGAAGTTTTATATATTTCCGGGGAGGAATCCCTCGCGCAGATCAAATTAAGAGCAAATCGGATGGGGGCGTTTTCGAATCAGTTAAAATTGCTCTGCGAAACCAATCTGGATTTGATTCGAAATGTGATTGAGAAGAAACGCCCGGCGGTTGTGATTATTGATTCCATTCAGACAATGTATAATGAAGAAATTGGGTCTGCGCCGGGAAGTGTCTCGCAGGTCAGAGAGTCTACAAATGTTTTGATGCAACTGGCAAAAGGGTTAGGAATTTCTATTTTCATTGTTGGACACGTCACAAAAGAGGGAACTGTTGCAGGGCCACGTGTATTGGAACATATGGTAGATACGGTACTTTATTTTGAAGGAGATCGTTACGCTTCCTATCGGATTCTTCGCAGTGTGAAAAATCGTTTTGGTTCTACCAATGAGATTGGCGTATTCGAGATGTGCAAAGAAGGGTTGGTGGAAGTGCTGAATCCATCGGAATATATGTTGAGCGGAAAGCCTGAGAATGCATCCGGTTCTGTGGTGGCCTGTTCTATGGAAGGAACACGTCCCATATTGATTGAGATACAGGCGCTGATATGCAAGAGTAATTTTGCAGCGCCGCGTAGAACTGCGACGGGGACGGACTACAATAGAGTCAATCTTTTGATGGCGGTTCTGGAGAAACGAATCGGTCTGCCACTTTCAGGATATGATGCATATGTGAATATTGCAGGAGGTATCCGTATGAGTGAGCCGGCTGTTGACCTGGGAATTGTTATGGCAATTGCGTCCAGCTATCGGAATCGTCCGGTCGATGAGAAAACCATTGTTTTTGGAGAGGTGGGGCTGAGTGGAGAAGTGCGTGCGGTCAGCATGCCAGAACAGCGGTTGGCAGAGGCAAAAAAATTAGGTTTCGAAACCTGTATATTACCGGAAGTTTCCCTGAAGAATATCAAGGGGATTGGAGAGGGTGATCTTGCTGGGATAAAAATCATTGGGGTAAAAAATATCAATGATGTGATGGACTTGTGAGTTGGGTTTTAATTTCAAGATATAAGATGAATTGTCTGAATTGTGCGAAATAAATAAAAAGTAAAAAAATCATTGACAATTTGAAACCGCGGTGATAAGATAAAATCCGTCGCTGAGAAAAATGTCGAAGCAAAGAAGTTCAGAATAGATATATAAAGTGTTTTGAACACGGGTGTTTAGACAGAAAAGATTGTCAAGAAATGAAATAAAAAAATGAAAAAAGTTCTTGACAAGTGCTGTAGCGATGTGATAATATATAAAAGCTGACTCGCGAGCGGAAGCGAAGGCGAGGGGAGCGAGAAGGACCTTGATAACTAAACAATAGACAACAAAGAAAGAACCCTTGAAAATTTCGAAAAGAGAGAAGTTCAAGAGAACGAAAAGCATCGAGAGATGGACCCGATTGTCGAGAAGAAGCGAGAGTGGAAATGA